>JAJYNV010000320.1 GCA_021786135.1 Bacillota bacterium | reverse complement strand
CGCGACGCGCGCCGTCGAAAACGCCTACTTCATCAAAGAGCGCGAGCCGGGCTATGGCGATCTTCCTGTGCGGGCCATTCTCAAGGAGATCATGTCTTACGCCGACGGCTGCACCATGTCAGGCAAGAAGGACAATCTCGTCAACATCGGCGGCTTCCTCGCAACGCGTGATGGAGAGGTCTTCGAGGCCGCACGCGAGCTGCTCGTGGTGTTCGAAGGCTTTCCGCACTACGGCGGCTTGGCCGGGCGCGACATGGAGGCCATCTCCGTGGGTATCCGCGAGATGGTGGAGGACGAGTACATCCAACACCGCGTACTGCAGGTGCGGGGGCTCGGAGAGCGACTTCAGGCCGCGGGCGTTCCCATCGTGCTGCCCGTGGGAGGGCACGGTGTCTTCCTCGACGCGCGGCGCTTCCTGCCGCACATCGAACAGGAGGAGCTGCCCGCCCAGGCGCTTGCGGCGGCCCTCTACGTGCAGGGCGGCGTGCGAGCCATGGAGCGCGGTGTCGTGTCGTCCGGCAGGGACCCCGTGACCGGCGAGAACCACCATCCCAAGCTCGAATTGGTACGACTCACGGTGCCGCGGCGTGTCTACACGGAGAGCCACATGGACGTCGTGGCCGAAAGTGTGGCCGAACTCTACCAGCGCCGCAGCGAGATCCCAGGCCTGCGCTTCGTGCATGAGCCGAAGCGGTTGCGCTTCTTCACGGCCCGCTTCGAGCCGCTCGCGCCTTCGCCGATCTTCCAGGCCTGACCGCCTGCGGAGTCGGACTCAACTTGCAGGGACCGCGGCCAACGCCGCGGTCCCTGCGCATTCGTTGCCAGTCCCTGCGCATGCTAGGAGCGGAGGGATGGTTGTGCCACCGAGACCGCCGCTTGCCTGGCCGGTCGTTCCGGATGTCCGCAGGACCGTATGGCCGGCGGCCCTCCTGGCAGGCGCCGTAGGCGTGGCCGCAGTCGTGGCGGGACATGGTCCTGGCCGCATCGCGGTGGCGATCGGACTTTCCGCCGCGGTGGCGTTGCCGTTCGCGGCGCTGGCCGTGGTCGAGGGGTGGCTTGAGCGCCAGGCGCTGCATGTGCGGGCCGGGCAGATCGCGCAGCTGCGCTGGCGCGAGACGTGGTGGCGGCTGTCGGCGTGGGAGCTCTACGACGCCATCGCTCTGTTGCTGCAACGCGACGATCTGCGCATCGACTGGCTACCGACACCGTTCGAGGCGCAGGATGCCTTCTTCGGGATCGTGGGAGCGAGCCGGGACGGGCACAGGGTGGTCGTGCGCGTCCTGCGCGACACCCCGCTCGATGCGGAGGAGTTGACCCGGGCCGTGGGCAGGGCCGTACTGGCTGGCGCGGATAGCCTGACGGTCGTGGCGTTGGGCGGTGTCGAATTGCCCACGTCACTCAATCCGCCGGCGGCGCCCGGACGTTTGAAGATCGCGTTGCTGCGCGAAAGTGATATGCTCGCACGCGCCGAGGGGATGGATCCGGACGTGCTCGGGCAGGAGTAGGGAAGCCGGGGCTGGGACGGGCGCCCAGCACGGAGTGCGCCTGTGGCCCGACGGCGATTATCGTCGCCATGTTTCGCAATCTTTCCTTGCCGCGCATAGGTTGCGGCGAGGAGGGTTTGAAAGTGGCGCTTTTTGAGACGACATTCCCGCCGTACGTGCCGTTCGGCTCGCGCAACCTGAGCCTGACGAGTCCGCAGATGCGGGGAACGGACGTGGCCGTGTTCCAGGCGGTCTACAACCTTATGCTCAAGACCATGAACCCGGCGTCTGGGCCAATCGGGAGTCCCGTCGCGTTGGACGGCATCTTCGGCTCGGCGTCCCGCCAGGCCGCCATCAACATCCAGGCCTACTTCGGTCTCAGCACGGACGGTATCGTGGGACCGAACACCTTTTTCGTCTTCGGCCAGGGCAACACCTACGGCGGGCCCCGCTTCGGCAGCCGCACCCTTCAGCAGGGCATGTCCGGTGGCGACGTCACCGTATTGCAGAACCGCCTCAACCTCTATCGCTACGCCTCCATTCTCGGGGCACCGGCCGACGGCGTCTTCGGCAGCCGCACCGACGGAGCGGCCTTTGCATTCAAGCAGGACGCGATCGCCAACGGGCAGACGGGCTTGACGTCCAACGGCGTCGTGGGAAACGGCACGTTCGATGCGCTCTGGCTCTACACCGGAGCTGGCGGGCGCGGCATTCTCCCAGGGCGCAACGGCTTCGATGTGGTCATGATCCAGGTGCTGCTCGCACGTCTCGGCTACTACAGCGGCCTCTTCACCGGCTTCTACGACGCGGCCACCATCGCTGCGGTGCGGGCGTTCCAGACTGCGCGCGGCATCGGCGTCGACGGTGAGGTAGGTCCCGTGACCTTCCACCAGTTCGGCATCCTGAACCCGTTCGCGGCGCCCCAGCCGCTTGCGCTGGCCTGGCCGACCGCTCCGCAGCCGCAGGTCAGCACATGCTCGATCGGCCTGACGAGTCAGACGGGCGACCTCCACCCCTATGGCGTCGCCAGTCTGGTCATCAACGGAGCGGAGGGGTTCGAAAGCGTGGACGTGGTCGGGAACTTCCTGCCTGACCCCTCCACATTCGGCTCACAGTACGGTGCCTACGCCTTCCAGCTCACCTCGGCGACCGGCGCTGTGCTGGCGCAGATCCTGATGTCGGTCCTGCCGACGGCGGGCGACTGGGCGGGAAGCTACTCGCCGGGCGTCTACAGCATCCAGAAGGGGCTCGTGCAGGTGCTGCCGACGCCGGCCGGTTCGGCAACTGGACCCTACGGGTCAGTGGTGCTGCAAGGCAATCTGGCCATGTGCCAGTGAGGCACAACGTCGGCTGCGAAGGCGGGGGCCGGAAGGTACCCCGCCTTCGGCCTGGAGCGGGGCCGCCA
>JAJYNV010000190.1 GCA_021786135.1 Bacillota bacterium | reverse complement strand
ATGCAGATAAGGAGGCGCGGGCAGCGGTGGCACCCGAGCTCACGGCGGATCGCGCCCTGCAACGTGACGTCAGGCTGTTGGGAGTTTTACTGGGCGACGTGATCATCGACGAGCGCGGTCGTGGCCTGTTGCAGCTGGTCGAAGAAATTCGTGCCCAGACACGGGAGATGCGCCGCTGCGGCAACACCGCGCACCCTCGCCGCCTGATGGCCCGTCTTGAGAGGCTCGACCTTCGCCAGCAGGAGGGGGTGGCGCGGGCCTTCTGCCTGTACTTCCTCCTGGCCAACACCGCGGAACAGATACATCGCCTGCGGCGTCGCGCGGCCTATCGGCGCGCGCGTCGCCCCCAACCGGGCGGACTGGACGCCTGGACTCACCGGGCCAAGGCCGCCGGGCTGAGTGCGTCGTCCGTCAAGGATGCCCTCGACGACGCGGTCGTCGACATCGTCTTCACCGCCCATCCAACCGAAGTCCGGCGCCGGACGGTTCTCGCGCTCCAGCGACGCCTCGCATCGGACCTGCGCCTCCTACGTGTCTCCGGCACGAGCGCCACCGAACGCTCGGTGACGACGGCCAGACTCAAGGAGACCGTCCGAGGCCTTTGGCAAACGCGCATGGTGAGGATGCACGCGCCGACCGTTCTGGACGAGGTGGAGCAGGGCATCGAGTACCTCGTCCCGTCGGTCGCACCGGCCATCCCGTCCCTGGCGGAAGCGTGGCAGGCAGCGCTCCGACAACTGGGCATTCGCGATCGTCCTCGCCTGCCGCTGCGCACCGGTAGCTGGATAGGCGGCGACCGTGACGGCCATCCCGGCGTGACCGCCGACCTGACGCGGTACGCTTTGGAGCGCATGGACCGGGCGGGTCGGGAGATGTTCGCCCGCCGTGTGGGCGACCTGCTGCCACAATTGGCGTGGCGTCGCGATGAGCTCGGGCCAGCGATCATGGAGACGTTGGGACTCCGTGCCGAAAGCGATTCGGACGAGCCACTGCGAGCCTTCGCCGAGGCCACCCAGCATCGGCTCGGCCTCCGACGCCACGCGGGCGATTATCCCTCCGACGAAGCATTTCTCGAAGACCTCAACCGCCGCGCCGCGCGTACGGCTCCCTGGGCCGACGAGAGCTACCCGACCTCGAGCGTCTGATTGGCACGGCAGATGCGCTGGGTCTCACGCTGGCGTCGCTCGACATTCGCGAGCACGCCGAGCGCGTACGCGCCTGCGCCCGCGCATGTGACGAGACCCGCCCCCCTACAGAACTGGTGCGCGAAACCTTGGAGACGTTCGAGACCATGGCCACGGCGTAGCGCACCTACGGATCACGGGCAGCCACCCGCTATATCCTCTCCATGACCCAATGCGCAGAGGATGTCGGCGCGGGCCTCATCCTCGCGGACCGGGTAGGCCTGTTGGGGCGCATCGACCTCGTGCCCCTGTTCGAGACCCTCGATGCGCTTGAGAGCGCGCCGACTGTGATGTCGGAATGCTGGCGGGAGCCGCGCTACCGCGCGCCCCTAGCTCGGCGCGGCATGCGTCAGGTGGTGATGCTCGGCTACTCCGACTCGGCGCAGGACGCCGGCTACCTAGCATCGACCTGGGCGATCCATCGCGCTCAGGAGGCTCTCGGCGCCGCCGCCGAAATGCACGGCGTACGCCTTTCTTTTTTCACGGCCGCGGCGGTTCCCTTGGACGTGGCGGCGGGCCCACGGCGCGCGCCGTCGCCGCCCTCCCGCCCGGCAGCGTCCGGAGAGCGGTGTCCTTCACCGTTCAAGGCGAGATGCTGGGGGAGTACTTCCTGAACCAAGAGTTGGCGGAACGCGGGCTGGAACAATACCTCGGGGCGGTGGCCGATGCCCTGATCGAGACCGCTGTCGCCGGCCCGTGCCCGGAGGACCGGGAGACCGTCACCGCCCTGGCACGGCGGTCCGAACTCGCCTATCGGGCCCTCGTCGAGGACCATCCCTTCCTGGTTGAGTACGTTCACGCCGCCTCCTTGCTTGGCGAGCTTGGCAGGATGAATATCGGATCGCGACCTCCGCGGCGGAGTACCGGGACCTCCCTGACCGATCTGCGCGCGATCCCGTGGATCTTCGCGTGGACCCAGTCCCGCGTGATGCTGCCAATCTGGTACGGCGTCACCGCGTTCGAAGAGCACATGCGGCTGTACGGAGAGTCCGGCCTCGAGAAGCTCCAAGGCATGGCCGAACGCTGGGCGTGGTTTCGCGCCACGCTGGAGAACCTGGAGGTGGCACTCGCCAAGGCCGACCTCGGAATCGGCCGTCTCTATGCCGAACTCGTGCCGGATGCTGTGCGCGCGAGCGCGCTGTTCGATCATGTGGCAGAGGAATACAATCGGTCGGGTCGCGCCGTTCTCAGAATTACACGACACCAGGTGCTGCTCGAGAACGAACCCGCCCTGCGCGCCTCTATCGCCCTGCGAAACCCGTACGTGGATCCATTGAACTACCTTCAGGTCATCGGCCTTAGAGCGCTCCGGGCCCGGGCCGGCGGTACCGCCCCCAAACCGGACATCGAGGAACTGGTGCTCCTTACGGTGCAAGGAGTGGCCCAGGGCTTGCGCACCACGGGCTGATCAACGGGTCCAAGGCGGTCGCCGACGCGCACGTTGTGCATGTCGGAGCCGACCGCCCGATGTCCCGGGTCCGCCAACGTCGCCAAGCGGGACCGGGGCTGCGCGCCCACCATGCGGTCGGCTGACCGACATCCGGTGGACCGGCTGCGAGCGGCATGGGGTCTTCCGCTGCAACACGAAGGTCGGAGGCTGGGCACATGGCTACCCCTTCCGACCGCGCGCTCGATGGTTTCATCGCCGTCCGTCCTACCGACCGCAGGTTCACTCTATCCGTGCCCCGTCAGTCGGACCGCCCCTCGGCCTTCGTCGTCAG
>JAJYNV010000031.1 GCA_021786135.1 Bacillota bacterium | reverse complement strand
ATGAGGGCGGTGGCGCCGAAGCCGAAACCCCAGGTCGGGCGGTGCTCAGGAGCCGGTGCAAAGTAGAGGTAGAGTGCAAGAAGTGCAAGTCCGGCACCAACACTGACCAGCATCACTGCAAGATAGTCGATCATGGAACTTTGCCTCCCCTTGGCAGTGCGCCTCGCGGCCGTCGGCGCTGCCCTCGCGGGCTGTCTGCCTGGTGCTACTATCTCGCTTGCATATCTTGGACCATATGAACATCTAGTCCGTTTCGTGCTGGTGCGGCCGGTAGGTAGGTTGGCCGGGCAATTTACCCACTCCCTGGCCATGTGCCAGAGCGGGATGGCACATCAAATGACAAAGTGGCCCCAGTCGCACGTGAAAAAAGGCGCATGAGATAGGTCCAATCGCCAGGGTCCGGCCGGAATTTGTACTCGCGATGTGACCTGGAGACGCGCCAGATACTGATACCATCGTGGAGTTGAAATGTACCTGAAAGGGGTATGTGGGTTGGCCGGAATCAGCTCGAACGGCTGTCCTTGAAGTAGGCGAAAAGCGCTTCAAATCGACATTTTTCGCGATTGAGGCAGTCGGCCGCCATGCCTGCCGTCCTATGCACCATAGTGGACTCAGGGGACCGGTTCATGGCGAGGTGGCACTTGACGTTCCGAAGAGAATTAGATGATTATATAAATACGAAAGAAGGAGTGTGCGGATGTCACTGGGCGACGTCTTTCAGGCGCTCTCCGACCCGACGCGCCGCCAGATCCTGCACATGCTCAGCCAGGGCGACCTGAGTGCCGGCGAGATCGCGGCGGCGTTCACCCTATCGAAGCCGAGCATATCGCACCATCTCAACACGCTTAGACAGGCCAATCTCGTGCTTTCGCGGCGACAGGGCCAGATGATCATCTATTCCCTGCATACGACGGTGCTGCAGGAGGCGCTCGGGTGGGGCTTCGGCATCCTGAAGAGGGACAGTGCGCGCGGACGGGGGGATGACGACCGTGAACGATAGGACCGAAGAGTATCGCCTTGGAGGCGAGCTCCGTCACGACTGGCCGGTTTACGTGATCTGCCTTCTGATGCTTGGTGTTGGCATCTGGGCGCTGCCCCATCTCCCGGCGCGCGTGGCGACGCACTTCGGCCTGAACGGCCGTGCGAACGGCTGGCTGTCGCCGCCGTGGGCCGCCTTCCTGCTCACAGGCATCAGCATGCTGGTCTGGCTCTTCATGCTGGTCATACCCGTGATCGATCCGAGACGACGCAACTACCCAGATTTCCTGGGTTTCTACCGCTCGATCCGCCTGCTTCTTGTCCTGGTTCTCGCGTTCATGTTCTTCACCTCGATGTGGCGCAATCTCGGCCATGTCACGGTGCCGATCGGCAACATCGCCGTACTGGTCGTCGGACTGCTCCTACTGTTCCTCGGCAACTCGCTCGGCCGGGTGCGCCACAACTATTTCGTCGGCATCCGCACACCCTGGACGCTCGCCAATGAGGAGGTCTGGCGCCGCACCCACCGCTTTGGCGGCCCGGTGATCATGCTGAGCGGACTCGTGCCGATGGTCGGGCTGCTCGTGTGGCCGCCAGCGGGTCCGATCCTTCTCCTCATCTGCATTGCCGGGGCAGTGTTGCTGACGGTCGTATATTCCTACATGACCTATCGCCATGTGGTCCAGGACTAGCTGACAGCCATCAGGTCGGTGGACTGGACGGGCGCGAAGAGGTAGTGCCCGGAACGCGAGGGAGCCTAGCTGCCTTGAAGCAGCAGGGCTCCCTCATTGAATGGAGGTGTCAGCCGACGACGGCGTGGAACGTCGTGACAAGGCCGATCAGAATGACCGACCCCGTGGCCACGTAGACAAACCACCTGTAAGGACCATGCATGCGCGCCTCTGGCGGCAAGGCCTTCGCCTCGAGTGCCAGCAGGAAGCCCAGCACGATAGGCAGCAGGATCGCATTCATCACTTCGATATCAATGGTGAGATGGATGAGGGGCACACCCGTGAGGACGATCGCGGCACCAAGCATGAGCGCCACGGCGTAGGCGAGATAGAAGTGCGGCGCTTCGCGGACGGTGCGGTTCAGACTGTGCGGGCAGCCGAAGGCTTCACCGATGCCGAAAGCGGCCGCCACGGAGACGACGATCGCTGCGACGAGCGATGCGCCGAGGATGCCTAGACCGAAGGCGAGCTTCGCCCCGGCGAAGCCGACGAAGGGCTGGAGTGCCCGCGAGATCTCCGGGATGCCCTGCAGCGTCACGGCGTGGCCCGACCGGCCGATCGTCGCAGCGACCGCGATGACGACGAAGATCATCACGAGCTGCGTCACAATGGCGCCAATCAGGGTGTCCATGCGCGCGCTGCGCAGCTGACGCGGCCTGAGACCCTTGTCGACGACCGCGCCCTGCTGGTAGAAGACCATCCACGGCATGATGACCGCACCGACGTTGGCAGCCAGGAGCAATAGATAGGCGTTGTCAGTGAGCGGCATCCGGCCCAGACCCGCTGCGAGTGCCGCTGGATTCGGATGTGCCATGAGTGCCGCCGGCAGGAAGAAGAGCTCGAACAGGCCGAGGGCGATGCCGACGCGCTCGACGCGTTGATAGCTGCCCGTGATGCCCAGTCCCATGAGCAGCACTGGAGCCAGGATCACCGTGTAGGACTGCGGGACGCCGAAGAGCTCGGAGACGCCGGCGATGCCCGCGAATTCGGTGACCAGGGCACCGACCGCCGCGATGAACAGGGTGAGCACCGAAAGTAGCGCCCAGGGCCGCCCGAAGGACTCGCGAATCAGCTCGCCGTGGCCCCGGCGCGTGAAAACGCCGAGGCGGACCGTCATTTCCTGCACGACATAGAGCACAGGGATGAGCAGGAGCTGCGGCAGCAACATTTGGTAGCCCCAGAGAGCACCGGACTGCGCGGGCATC
>JAJYNV010000447.1 GCA_021786135.1 Bacillota bacterium | reverse complement strand
GCACTCGACAGCTCCCTTTACCGGGTGTTCGAGCACAGAGGGCATCTCTTCTTGGCGCTCGCCTCTCTCACGCGGGGCCAGCGCCTTGTGCTGCCGCTGCGCGGCAAGGGGCGCATCTCGGGCGACATTCGCGTAGTGTTCGACGCGGGCCGCAAGACCGCGTTCGTGCACATGGCCTACAACGTGCGCCTGGCAGCAGGGCCTGCCATGGGCAAGGCCGTCGGCCTCGACGCCGGTGTTACCGAAGTGCTCGCCGCGTCGAGCGGGGAGAAGTACGGACAGGGCTACGGCCGTCTGCTGGACCGGCTGTCCGAGGAGACGGCCGAGACCGGCAAGGCGCGCAACAAGCTCTTCCAGATCGCGAAGAGAGCCGAGGAGAGGGGCGATGCGAAGCAGGCCTCGCGCATCCGGCGCCAGAACCTTGGCCGCCGCAAGCTCCGCGTGAAGCGTGCACGCGGCGAGGCGGCGGTGAGGACGATGGTGGGCCAGGCGGTGCGCGCGGCGCTCAAGAACCGTCCGTCCGTAGTGGCCGTCGAGGACCTTTCCCATTTGCGGGGACGCACCAAAAACAGAAAGCTCTCGCGCGTCGTCTCACGCTGGGCGCGCTCGGCGCTGCGCGAGAGAGTGGAGTTCCGTTGCGAGGCGGGAGGTTCCCGCCTTGAAACGGTCAACGCCGCGTACACGAGCCAAACCTGTGCCGATCCGGCGTGCGGTTTCGTCCACAAGGACAACCGTCACGGGGACAGGTTTCACTGCCAGCACTGCGGGCGGGATGGTGACGCGGACGTTGTCGCCGGAATGAACCTTCTTGCCAGGGTGGACGATCCCGATATCCACTTGTGGACACCCAAGGAGCGGGTGAAGGCCGTCCTGGAGGAGAGGTTCCGCCGCCGGAAGGAGACCAGGAACCCGGTTCGCCCCCGCGGACCAGGGGAACGGCACACCGCTCCCGGCCGGGCTCCAGAGTAGCCATGCGGGTACAGCCGTCTGACGGCTACACCTGAATGGTCCCGCCATGGCCCTACGGCTTCGGATGCTACAGGGACGAGTCTCTTTCAGAGACGTCACCATGACGGGCGGAGTGCGAACACTAAGCGAAAGACTTCGGTATCCATGAATATCTAAGTCTTTCAGAGCGGCTTCCTGGATGTGGTACGCACCAACCTGACCGGGTATTTTCTCATCGCGCGGGCCTTCGTGCCCGCCTTCCTCAGGCAGGGTCGCGGCCGCGTCGTGAATGTCACCATGAACCTCGAGACGATGCAACGTCGCGGTTTTGTCCCCTACGGGCCCGCCAGGGCGGGCGCCGAGGCTCTGAGCCGCATCATGACCGAAGACCTGCGTCCCTACGGCATCGCGGTGAACCAGCTGCTTCCCGGCGGCGCAACCGCGACCGGCATGATTCCCGATGGGCCGCGGCCAGCCGGGCTCCTCGCGCCGGAGATCATGGCCGCGCCGATCGTGTTCCTCGCCTCAGCCGAGGCCGAGGGGCTGACAGGGGCCCGCATCGTCGCCAAGGACTTCGCCGCTTGGCAGAAGGAGTGGCGGAGCGGTGGCTGAGCACCCGCTCCGTTCCTCCCAAAGCCCCGGATATAGCTGCATCGCTTCAAGGGAGCCCACACCGGCAGCACGATGCTAGGAGGATCGGCGGTTATGGCCATGTATCACCTCGGAACGGAACATCTCATCTACACCATGTCTGCGGACAACGAACCAGTTCTGCGGGTTGCGAGCGGCGACAGCGTCACGATCGAGACCATGGACTGCTTCGAGAACCAGGTCCAGTCCGAGGACCAGCCCTTCGTCGCGATCGACTGGGACCACGTCAATCCCGCCACGGGGCCCATCCATGTCGAAGGAGCGGAGCCCGGCGACCTCCTGGCGGTGCGGATCGATGCCCTGGTGCCGGGCGACCACGGCGTCATGACGACCGGCAAGGACATGGGCCTGTTCGGCGACGAGCTGCGAGAGAGCACCATCCGGATTGTTCCGATCCACGACGGCCGCATCGACATCCTGGGCCACAGCTGGCCGGTGAACCCGATGATCGGGGTGATCGGCACCGCCCCGGCGGCGGCGGCCGTGCCGAACGGCACCCCAGGCGAGCACGGCGGCAACATGGACTGCAAGCTGATCACGGCAGGCGCCACGCTCGTGCTCCCCGTCCACGTCCCGGGAGCCCTCTTCGCGCTCGGCGACATGCACGCGGCGATGGGTGACGGCGAGGTCTGCAGCACCGGCGTCGAGATGTCGGGCGAAGTCACCGTGACGCTGACCGTGCTGAAGGGATCCGACCTGCCGGTACCGTTCCTCGTCGACGCGGAACACGCCGCCGCGATCGCCTCTGCCGCCACCCTCGACGACGCCGCGACGCAGGCCGCCAAGGCCATGGGGCACTGGCTCCACCGCCGCTCCGGCCTGCTGCTGCCGGAGGTTGCGATGCTCCTCAGTGCCAAGGGCGACCTGCGCATCTGCCAGGTGGTCGATCCGCTGAAGACCGTCCGAGTGGAGTTCGCGAGGACCTGGCTCGGCGAACTGGGCGTGGACGTCGCGGCCATGCTGGCGTAGCACCGCTGCCGCGAAACTCCCAGCCAGCCAAGAGAGGAGCGGGAGGCTCGCGTTGTCCTGACCCTTACCTGGCCAGGCTGTGCTACGCTGGTGCCGAGAGCTTCCCTTTTGGAAGGAGGCCTGCCGGTGGCCGGGCTGAAGGCGGTTCTCTTCGACGGCGGCAACACACTCCTCGAGCTCGACTACCCATGGCTTGCCGCCCTGGCACGACGTCTGGGCGCAGAGGGCGCCACGGAGGAGGAGATCGGTCTCGCAGGCGCAAGCCTCCTGCGCCGCAGCGGGCTGCGCTACGCCACGACACCCGCGCCGCAGGAGGCATCATCGCTCGTCCAGGAGTCCTTCGCGGCGATCGGGTCGGCGATCGGGCTTGAACCAGTTGCAGCGGCGGAGTTTGCCCGCAGGGTGCAGAGGGAGGACGACGAGCATCCGCAGGGCCTCTGGCGCTGCGCGGCTCCGGAAGCGCGGGATATGCTCGGTGAGCTCAAGGCTCGCGATCTGCTCCTCGGTGTCATCTCGAACTCCGATGGCCGCGCGGCGCACCACCTTGACCTCGCAGGTCTCGGAACGTTCCTCGACCTCGTGATCGATTCGTCGCATGTGGGCATCGAGAAGCCCAACCCGGCCATCTTCCGTCTGGCGCTGGCGCAGTTCGGGCTCGCTTCGTACGAGGCGGCCTACGTGGGCGACCTTCTCGACGTCGACGTCGCAGGCGCCCGACGCGCCGGCCTCAGGCCCGTACTCTACGACCGCTTCGGAGCATACGCGGACGTCCCGGATCTGCGCATCCGCTCGCTCGGGGAGCTTACGCAGTTCCTCTAGGGCAACGCGCCTCATGGATCTCAGGCAACCGGACGGGCTTTGACCCAGCCCGTCCGGTTGCATCTACCACTTGCAATGTCTTCACTCATATGTGATGTTTCACATAGAGGTGGCGCGCATGGTCAATGAAACTGTGGTCCTTGCCCTCCTGCTCGAAAAGCCGAAGCACGGCTACCTCCTCCTCGAGGAGGCCGACCGCATGATCGGCCCGAACGAGACCTTCGACACCAAGCGGCTCTACACGACCCTCAGACGTCTCGAGGAGCAGGGCGCCGTCTCAGTGGCGCAGGACCAGTCCCCGGTCAAAGGGGCGCCGCCGCGCAAGGTCTACACGATCGCGCCAAGGGGCTTCGAACGCCTGCGCACCCTGGTGGCCGACCCAAAGAACGCCCTGGACCGGCGGCGCTTCTTTCTCAGCCTTTCGCTCTGGTTCCTCATCGCGCCCGCGGCGCGCAGTGCCCTGGTGCGAGAGCGACTTCTCTGGCTCGACGCGGAGCAAAGGCACATGGCGGAGGTCGCCTCCCTGCCCGGCCACACCCCCTGGTCCACGGCTGTGCACACATTCCAGCGGCGTCAGATCGCCGACGAGCGCCGATGGCTCCTCGAACTTGCGAAGGAGATGGGTCTCGATGCCGGCGATGATTGAGGTGGAAGGGCTCTTGAAGCGTTTCGGCCAGACGGCAGCCGTCAACGACGTCTCCTTCGACGTCGCCGAAGGGGAGCTCTTCGGTCTCCTCGGCCCGAACGGCGCCGGCAAGACCACAACGGTGCGCATGTTGACGGGCCTCGTGCGCCCAACCTCGGGACGTGCGTCCGTCGCAGGCTGCGATGTTGTGCACGGCCGCCAGGCGATGCTGCGCGAGATCGGCGTCGTCTTCGAGCTGCCCGCCCTCTACCCTCGCCTCAGCGTGGAGGAGAATCTCCACCTCGCGCGTGCGCTGCACGGCGCCCCCCGGACCAACGTCGAGGATGCGATCGGGCGTCTCGGGCTCGAGCCTTACCGCCAGCGGCAGGTGCGCTCGCTCTCCAAGGGCTGGCGCCAGCGCACGATGGTCGCCCGTGCCCTGGTCTCCCGCCCCAAGGTGCTGTTCCTGGACGAGCCGACGAGCGGACTCGATCCGAACGCCGCCCGGCTTCTGCACGACGTCCTGCGGAGCCTCCGCCAGGAAGGCGTCACGATGCTTCTCACCACCCACGACATGGTGGAGGCGGCGCAACTGTGCGACCGCGTCGGCATACTCAGCCAGGGCAAACTCGTGGCTCTCGACACGCCGGCACATCTCATCGCGGCCCAGCAGGGGCGCCGCGTCCGCATCCGCTGGTGGGAGGGCGGCTCGCTGCGGGAGGCTGCAGTGCCTCTCGACGACGCGGGTGCCCCCGAACTTCTGCTCAGGGTCCTGTCGCAGCATCAGGTGCTGCAGATCGACACGACCGGCACGCTCGACGACGTCTACCGGCGGCTGACCAGCGGTGAGGAGGCGTGACGATGGCCCGGACCATGCTTGCGGTGGTGCGCGAGTGGCTGAGGGACATGGGCAAGAACTCCATGCTCTGGGTGATGGTCCTGTTGCCGGCGGGTCTGAGCTGGGCGGTCCTGCACGCCGGCGGCAGCGCGGAGCAGCCCTTCAGCGCTCTCTGGCTCGTCTTCGCCCAGCTCATGACCGGCCTCATGCTCTCGTCGGGCCACTGGCTCGAGGAGCGCGAACAGGGCACCTGGCAGGCGCTGCGCCTGAGCCCGGTGCCGGTCGGCTGGCTGCTCTTCGCGCAGGCCTTCCTGCTCTCTCTCGTCACGTTGGCAAGCGAGCTCCTCGTGTTCCTCGCCGATCGCGGCAGCGCCCCCCTGACCCTGCCGCTCGCGCTCTACGCACTCTTCGGCGCCGCGCTCGCCACCGCGATCGGCGTCCTCATCGGCATCGGCGGCCGGTCGGCGCGGACGGGCAGCATGATCTCCACCGTCGTCATGCTGGTGCTCTTCCTGGGCGCCGTCACGGCGCCCGGCCTCAAGTCGTACACCGCCCTCCACGCTCTGCTCGGCTGGCTGCCATCGGTTCTGTCGCTGTCGGCTCTCGACGCAGGTCTCGCTGGCAGCTTCGCGGCGACCCAGACGAACCTTGCTCTGGGACTATGGTTCCTGGTGGTAATGTCCGCTACCGGATTCCTGCTGCGCAGGCAGTACGTAGAGGGCCGCTGAGAGGCCGGTCTTCCCTGTCCGTGCCCGCTGCTCAAGGCTCGCGGCGGGGTGGCTCAACCTCCGCGAGGGCTGTCACCAGGGCCCCGCGGAGCTCTGCGAGCCCGTACGGCTTCGGCAGCGCCGTCCGGAAGCCATAGTCGCGGGGCGCGCGCATGGTCTCATGATGTGGATAGCCGCTCGACACCACGGCGCGCAGCATGGGATCGATGGCCCGGAGCCTTTGGAGGAGTTCGGCCGCGCCGAGGTCGTTGGGCATCGTGACGTCGAGGACGACCACCTCAAAGGGATGTCCCTTGGTCATGGCCCTGCGCATCAGCCCCAGGGCCTGCCCGCTGTCCCCCGCCACCTCGACGCGACAGCCCAGTTCCTTGAGCATGCGCGCGCCGGCGCTGCGCACCAGAGCCTCATCATCCACCAGCAGCGCCCTTACGCCCCGTGCCAGCTCCGAGGGCGCCGTACCCGCGCCGCTCTCGATGCCGGTCGCCCCGATCTCGGCGGCCGGCAGGTAGATCGTGAACAGCGTACCCTGGCCCGTACTGGAGCTGACCGCGATGTGCCCCTGGTGGTTGAGGACGATGCGCTGGGTGGTGGCGAGGCCGAGCCCCTGGCCGTCCTGGCGCGTGGTGAAATAGGGATCGAAGATGCGCGGCAGGTGCTCGGGCGCGACGCCGCGCCCGGAGTCTGCCACCAGTAGGCGCACGTAGCGGCCCTCCGGCAGCGGCACCGCGGGATCCGCATCGGGCAGGAGCGCATTCTCCGCCTCGGTGCGCAGCACGCCGCCGTCCGGCATGGCCGCCATGGCGTTCATCACCAGGTTCTGCAGCACCTGCGCCAAGGCGCCAGCGTCGCCCTGCACCGGGAGGACGTCGTCGGCCACCTTCATCTCGCTGCGCACGCGCGATCCGCGCAGCAGGAAGGGGATCACATCGGTCAAGAGCGGGCGCAGATGCGTGGGCTCGAAGCTGCGGGCGCTGCTTGCGCGCGCATACCGCGACAGTTGGTGCGCGAGGTACGCCGCACGGTTGCAGGCCGCCTCGGCCTCGGCCAGCAGTGGCTCTGAGGCATGGTCCGCGAGCGAATCCTTGGCCAGGGAGAGGTTGCCCTGGATCACGGTGAGGAGATTGTTGAAGTCATGCGCGATGCCGGCCGCCAGCTGGTCGAGGGCCTCCAGCTTCTGCGCCCGGAAGAGCTCGGCCTCCGCCTGGCGCCGCTCCGTGATGTCCATGGCGACGCCTGCGATGCGCAGCCTGTGTCCCTGCGCGTCGGTGAAGTTCTGCGCGTGCAGCAGCCACTGCCGGACACGGCCGTCCGGCCAGACGATGCGAAACTCGAGGTTGAGCGGCGCGCGCACCTGCCACGCGCGCACGGCCTGCTCGACCCGCACAAGGTCCTCCGGGTGGATGAAGAGGTGGCGGAGATCGTTCCAGCGCGTACTCGGCTGTCTCTTCCAGCCCAGGAGGTGCAGGAGCTGATCGGAGAACCGCACTTCGGTGTCCTGCAGGTTCCACTCCCAGCTCCCGAGGCCGGCGATCTGGTACGCCTCCGCAAGCTGGCTGCGACTCTCCTCGAGCTCGTCCATGAGCTGTCGCTCGCCGGTGACGTCGTGCAGGTGCACGACCACCTCGCCAATGCCGGCCGTCTGCCGGAGATCCCGGCTGACCACCGACAGGGTGCGATAGGTGCCATCGGCGTGGCGCAAGAGAATCCTCGTGCGCATGAGCGCGCCGGGATGCGCCAGGAGGTCTCGCAGGCGCGAGCGGACCACGTCCACCTCGTTCTCCGCGACGAAATCCAGCATATAGAGACCGACGAGCGCGGCCGGTTCATAGCCGAGGACGGACTGCACCTCGGGGCTGACCCAACGGATCATGCCTTCGCCGTCCAGTGCGGCGATGATGCCCTGTCGGTCGCCCATGAGGGCCGCATAGTAGGCTTGAATGGACCTTTCCATGGTGTGCGGGCGACCTCATAGCCGAGGTCGGCGCGGCACCTCCCCCTGATTGTGGTGCGCGGACAGTCTCCTAAAGTACGACCCTGGAGATTATTTTCCGACCTATATGCATGTTCCTCCCTCTGACCTTAGTCAGATCGCTCCATAATTGCCATTGCGCGCGAGACTAAGGAGCACCAGAAGCCGACTGCTCCTAAGGTTGCACGCCTTCGCCCTCGACTGCCTTAGCCCGTCGGTCGGCTTCGCGGCACAATCTCCAGGGCTGCACCATGGGCGGCTGCCTGCCGGGGCTCGAGGTGACGATGAACGGAGGCGCGAGCTGGCAGACCCTGCAGCCCTCCTATGCGTGGAGAGCCGGCATCCAGCCGGGCTGGCCGAGCGGCCCCCACTTCGCGAGTCCCCTCGTCGGCTGGATCGGACTCTCGCCCGGTGCCGGTCCAGGTGCCGGCGGCGTGCTGGTGACCACCGATGGCGGCAAGTCGTTCCGCCAGTACTTTGCGCACCGCTTCACGCCTGCCGCGCTCGATCCCGTCGGCGATGTCGCCTACGCGATAGCAGGGCCGGTGCCCGTGGGGAGCGGCGGCAACTCGCTGGTCCGCACTTCGCTCAAAGGGTCTCTGCAGGAGCTGTGGCCACCGCCTGCGCCGAGCTCGGGCTTTGCCTCGGACCAGGGGCCTCTCCTGCACGGCATCGGGCTGCCGCAGGATCCGAGCGCTCTGCTCGTGAGCCGGGATGGCGGGCGCAGGTGGTCTCCAGTCGGGAACCTGCCGGTGCGCACGTCGGACGGTGGGCGCAACTGGTCCTACGTGCCCTGAGAACGAAGCGGCAGCGACGAATCCCTGCCGCTCTGTCAGAAAGTCGAGACCGGTCAGCGATGCGGGCGGCACGCCAAGGTTCGCCTTGATGGCACCGGCCATGCGGCCTGTAGCCCCTGGCGGCCCGCCGCTGCAGGCTGCCGTCAAGAGTCCGGCGGCAAGGAGCCCGCAGCCTGCGGTCAAGGATCTCGCAAGGGGACCTGACTTCACGTGGCACCCCCCCTGACGTGCTGGGAGCGATAGTTCCACCCGCTCCTCCGCGACGCTGCGGGTCGGCCGCTGGCGCCCGGTCGCTCCCTGGGCATCTTATTACCGGGACCAGCCTGATCGCGCCGAGTCCTCCCGTCTGCTAGAGTGGTGCGGGGGGAGTCCTTGCCACCGGCTGCAAGAGACCGCTGCAGAAAGGAAGACCTTCGATGGCGGAGACCCTCAAAGGACTCAATTCGCTGCTCGTACACGTAGGAGAGGCGCCGGATCCCGTTTCCGGATCGGTTACGCCTCCCATCTATCAGACGTCGACCTTCGCCTTCCCGACCAATGAGAGCATGGCGGACTTCATGAACGAACAGAAGGCCGGTTACATCTACACGCGGCTCGGCAACCCGAACTTCACGGTGGCCGAGGCCAAGATCGCAAGACTCGAAGGCGCCGAGAAGTGCCTTGTCGTCGCATCGGGCATGGCAGCCGTCTCGACCGCTCTCCTTTCGGTCTGCAGCAGCGGCGACCACATCATCGCGCACGCGGACATCTACGGCGGCAGCTTCGGCCTCCTGCACGACCTCCTGCCCCGCTTCGGCGTCGGGACGACCTTCATGGACCTCGGCGACCCGGCCGCGGTCGAGGCCGCGCTCCGTCCCGAGACGAAGGTCATCCACCTCGAGACGCCGAGCAACCCGGCGCTGCGGCTCGCCGACATCTCCGCCATCGCGGAGGTCGCGCACCGGCACGGGGTCAAGGTCATCGTCGACAACACCTTCGCGACACCGGTGAACCAGCGCCCGCTCGCGCTCGGTGCGGACGCCGTCATCCACAGCGGCACGAAATACCTCAACGGGCACAGCGACGTCATCGCCGGCGCCATCGCCGGCAGCGCCGACTTCATCCTCGGCTGCAGCGATGTCGCCCGCAAGGTGGGCGGCACGCTGAACGCCTTCGACGCCTGGCTGCTCGGGCGAGGCCTCAAGACGCTCGGTCTCAGGGTGGCGCGGCAGAACGAGAACGGCCAGGCGGTCGCCGAATACCTCGCCCGCCACGCCGCCGTGGCGGAGGTCCTCTACCCCGGACTGCCGAGCCACCCGCAGCATCAGCTGGCGAAGCGTCAGATGAAGGGCTACGGCGGCGTGCTGAGCATCCGCCTGAAGGGCGGCCAGGCGGCCGTCGACCGCCTGCTCGACCGCGTGGAGCTCTTCGCGCGCGCCGTCAGCCTCGGCTCGGTCGAGTCGCTGATCACCCAGCCCGTGGCGGCGGTGCACCGCTTCGTGCCGGCCGAGTTCCAGGCGATGGGCGGCATCACGCCTGATCTCGTCCGCATCGCCGTGGGCATCGAGGACCCAGACGACCTGATCCGCGACCTCGAGCAAGCCCTGGCTTGAGAGCCTGAAGCTCCCGCGTGGAAGGACGGTAAGACGCTGCAGACCGACGTCCAGCTGGTGCCGCTCGCCTCTCTCGAGGCGAGCTTCGCCATCGATGAGCATCTCGTGGCAGGCGATGGTCAGGCCAAGGGGCGTCTCTGGCTCCACGGGCCGAGCCTCGTACCGGGCATGCGCGACATGCGTCTGCCGCACGCGCAGGAGGCGGTCGCCCGCTTCCAGGCCCGCGGCTACGAGGTGCACCTGCGCTCGTCCGGCGGGCGCCTCGTCGTCCTGGACGAGGGAGTTCTGAACGTGGCGATCGCCTACGCGGGCGCGGACCTGCCGCAGATCGAACCGGGCTTCCATCTGATGGCCGACCTGATCGGGCAATCCCTCGGCTCGATGGGCCTCCAGCCGCTGGTCGGGGAAGTCGCGGGCAGCATCTGCGCCGGCCGCTACGACCTCTCGCTCGACGGGCGCAAGGTGGCAGGTCTCTCGCAACGAAGGCGCCGCAACTTCGCCCTCATCCACGCCTTCCTCCTCGTGGAGGGGACCGGACAGTCGCGCGAGGAGCTCGCGGCGGACTTCTACGCCGCGGCCGGCGCCACGTCCGAGGAGAGTGTCCGCCCTGGCACCATGGCTGCGCTGGCGGAGTTCCACGGCGACATCACGGTCGCTCGCGCGTCCGAACGCCTGCGCGCGGCGCTCGATGTCCTCTAGCCTCCAGCGAGCGGACAAGGAAGAAGGGCGCCTGCCGGCGCCCTTCTTCCTTGTCCGCGTCCGCACCGCTATGAGCCCAGCTTCTCCACCTGGACGGCACAGACCTTGTACTCGCCCGTGCCGCTCACGGGGTCGACGAGGTGGCTCGTCAGGGCATTCGCGGGGCTCCCGGCATGGTGGAAGCTCATCCAGACCATGCCCGACGGCACGCGGTCCGTGATGGCGATCGCCGTCTCGAGCTCACCGCGCCGCGAAGCGACCCGCACCCTGCTGTCCTCTGCGAGGCCAAGGCGTCGGGCGTCTTCCGGATTGATCCAGGCGTGCTCCTCGCCCCAGCGGGCCATGATGGCCGGCGAGTACGAGGTCGTGACGTTGTAGTGCTCCCGCACGCGGCCAGTGCTGAAGAGGAACGGATAGACCTCATCGGGCAGCTCGCCGGGCGGCACGTGCTCAATGGCCTGGAAGCGGCCCTTGCCGCGGCTGAACTTGCCGACGTGGAGGATCGGCGTTCCCGGGTGGTCGCTCGTCGGGCAGGGCCAGTGCAGTCCCGCGCGTTCGATCCGGGGATAGTTGATGCCGGCGTAGGAAGGTGTGACTGCAGCCATCTCGTCGAAGATCTCGGACGCGTCGCGATAGTCCGCGGGCATGCCCATGCGCTGCATGACCGCCGCGACCGTCTGCCAGTCGGCGTAGCCGGCGAGAGGCTCGACCGCCTTGCGCACCCGTTGCACCCGGCGCTCGGTGTTCGTGAACGTGCCGTGCCCCTCGGCGAAGCTCGATCCCGGCAGCACGACATCCGCGTACTGGGCCGTCTCCGTCAGAAAGAGCTCCTGCACCACCAGGAACTCGAGTTTCTCTAGACCGCTGCGGATGTGGTTCGTGTTGGGGTCCGAGAGCACCGGGTTCTCGCCCAGGATGTACATCGCCTTGAGCTCACCACGGTTCGCCGCGTCGAACATCTCGGGGATCTTGAGGCCGATCTCGCCCGAAAGCGGCACGCCCCAGGCCTGTTCGAACTTGGCCTTCGTCTCGGCGTTGTTCACGTTCTGGTAGCCGGGGTAGACGTTCGGCAGGGCTCCCATGTCGCAGGCGCCCTGGACGTTGTTCTGGCCCCGGATCGGGTTGACGCCGGTGCCCGGCCGGCCGAGATGGCCGGTGAGCATGGCGATGTTGGCGCAGCTCATCACGTTCAGGGTGCCGGAGATGTGCTCCGTGATGCCAAGGGTGTAGTAGAGCGCCGCGCGGTCGGTCGTGGCGTAGAGGCGCGCTGCGGCGTAGAGCATCTCCACCGGCACGCCGGTGATCTCCGAAACGCGCTCCGGTGTATAACGGCTCACGGTGTCACGCAGGGTCTCGAACTCCTCGCAGCGTTCCTCGATGAACCCCTGGTCCTCGAGCCCTTCCGCGAGGATGATGTGCATGAGGCCGCTCAGGAGCGCGATGTCGGTTCCGGGCTTCAGCTGGAGCCAGTAGTCCGCCAGCTCGGCGAGCTCCGTGCGCCTGGGATCGACGACGATCAGCCGCGCGCCGCGACGGCGCGCCCGCAGCATCTTGTAGCCGATGACGGGGTGGGCTTCCGTCGTGTTGGTGCCGATCAGGAAGAGAAGCTGCGCCGCGTCGATGTCGGCGATGGGGTTCGTCATCGCGCCGCTGCCGAATGTGGTGGCCAGACCGGCCACCGTCGGGGCGTGTCAGGTGCGGGCACAATGGTCGACGCTATTGGTGCCCATCACCCCCCGTGCGAACTTCTGCATGAGATAGTTCGTCTCATTCGTCGTCCTGGCGGAGCTGAGCGCCCCGAAAGCCCCGGGGCCGTAGCGCTGGCGGATATCGCCGAGACGGCTGGCGACGAGGTCGAGCGCCTCGTCCCAGGATGCCTCCTCGAACCGACCGTCGCGCTTGATCAAGGGTTTTGTCAGGCGCCTCTCGTTATAGATGTAATCCCAGCCGAACCGTCCCTTGACGGACATGGCCAGGTCGTTGACGGTCCCGTCCGTCGACGTCACGCCGACGACCTTGCCGTCCTTCACGTTCAGATCCACGGTGCAGCCGACGCCACAGAAGGAGCAGGTCGTGCGGACCTTCTCGACCTCCCAGGTCCGGCCCTGGCCCTGCATCGCCTTCTCCGTCAGGGCACCGGTGGGGCAGACCGCGACGCAGTTGCCGCAGAAGATGCACTCGGACGCGTCGTACGTCGTATCGCCCCAGGGTGTCGCCTTGGTGTCGAACCCCTTGAAGGCGAAGCCAAGCACGTTCTTGCCGGTGATCTCCTGGCAGGCCCTGACGCACTTCCCGCAGAGGATGCATTTGTTCGGATCGCGCAGGATGAACGGGTTCGTGTCATCCAGGTCGTAATGGTGCTCAGCGCCTGCGAAGGCGCCCTTGCGGACTCCGTAGTCATAGGCGTACCCGGCCAGTTTGCAATCGCCCATCTTCTCGCAGGTCATGCAGTCCGCCGGGTGGTCGCTCAACAGCAGTTCGAGCATCGTCCTGCGCGACTCCAACACGCGCTGGCTGCCGGTATGGACCACCATCTCGGGCGTCACCTTGGTGTTGCAGGACGATCTGAGGTTGCGCATGCCGTCGATCTCGACGACACAGAGCCGGCACGTACCCACGGAGCCCAAGACGGGATCGTGGCAGAGCCGCGGAATGTCGATGCCGATCAGATCCGCGGCTTCCATGACCGAGGTGCCTTCCGGCACCTCAATCCGTTTGCCGTCCATGGTGATGGGAATGAGATTCAAACGCGTCACGCTCTCTTCCCTGGGCGAAGACTCGCAGCGACGACCTGTCCCCCGCCCCGCGCCTGCTGGCCACACGGCAAAGCAACGGGTCTGTGCACGCTACCCTCTCCGACAATGCCTTAGCGACGCCTTCGGGACCATGGCCGTTCGGACCCATCTGCGGCAGCCGGCGTCGGCCTGACCGTCAGGCGCGCAAGCGCGAAGCACCAGCCGGAGCGCCCCAGAGCAGCGCGCAACCGGTCATGAACCCTGGAGGGTGGCCGTACGCCGTGGTGCAGAGCGGACCACCGTCTGCCGAGTGTGCCCGAGCGCGGCGTCGCACGCCCCTGGCCGAACCACAGAACCCGGCATGGAACATCGGTCCAGCCGCTGTCCGCTCTCGAGGCTCTTGAGAACACGAGGTCATGGCCACAGCAACGTTCCATGCCGATCGGCCGCACACCGAAATGTCGGACCAAAAGCGCACAAGCCCACCGGACGGACGCGCATGCCGCAGGAGCCGATCATCCGGCTCCTGCGGCGCGTCGGTGAATCCGTGTTCCATCTGCGACCCCTGAGCGCGGGCTTCCGGCCCCGAAACATGGCCCCAATATTTGGACCGTCCTGAACCGTGCAAACCTATTCCAGAGCGGATTCGCGGCTCATCATGGACTCGGAGGTGCATGTGCATGTTCTGGGTATTGGCCATCGTTGCCATCCTCGTGGCGGCCGGTGTCGTGAGTCAGGCACAGGAGGCAAAGCATTCCTAGGCGGTCCGGGTCTGGGCCAAGGGCAACCACCGTACGCTGGCGCGCCAGCGCGGCGCAGAGTGATGACCAGACGCACATAGAGGCTCGTTCTCTCTCAGGATGACACCCTGCCATTCCCGCCGCCGGTGTCTGACCAATGCGGCAGTGCGCCACAGTCGTGCGAAGCGGAGCCCCGACTCCCCACGGAGACGGGGCTCCGCTTCGGGTGGGGATACGAACTGCCGATCACACGTCGGCATGCTCTCGTTCGCAGGCTGCAAGACGCTCTCGACTGGCACCTCGCCGCCGTGCGCGATTCGATCCGGCAACGCGGACACTCTCCGTCCGAGCAACCATCGAAGCGGCTCCCGTGGTGGTTTCCGCTCTGAAAGATGCGAAGATGCCTTCGGGCCCCGGGGCCTCGGCAGGTGTTCCGCCAAAAGCCCGCGGGGCCCGAAACCGATCAGAGGCGTGCGCGCCTGCGATTCCGGCGTGCGATGGTCGGCGGCCGTCACTGAGCGGAATGCGCATCCGCGCACTCCGTCACCGGCCCTGAGCCTCAGGTGGAGTCGCCCCCGTCATCAGATGAAGAGCGTTGTGTGCCCTTCCTTCGCCGTCTCGATGAACTCCCCGACGCCGGCGACGCGGTCAACGACATCCTCGAGATCCTCAAGTTTCAGCCCGAAGAGGTCCATGGTCATGCCGCAGGCGACGACTTCCACGTCGCCAAGTTCCTTCGCGGTACGCAACTGCTCGATCAGGCCCGGGATCCTCTTCTCCTTCAGCGTCGCGCCGAGATCGCCCACCATGCCGGCAAACGACGGACTCACGGGCATGTCGAAGAACGCGTCCTTCTTGAACGCCATGAGGCCCCAGAACGTCAGGAAGATGCGCACCTCATGCCCCATGGCGACGGCGCCGGACGCCAGGATACCGACCGGCAGCAGTCTGTCCATCTCCCCCGAGAACACGATCATCGACACCCGCTCTTTGGTCATCGCCATCCCCTTCTCCTACAACCTAGTCGCTGTTCGGGGTCCACATGCTGCGCGCGAAGCCGAGGAAGAAGCGCAGCGTGATCGCCACCGCAGGATCCTGTCGCATGATGCGAAGCATCTCGCCCATACGGATCGGTCGCGGCGGCTCCCCCACCTCCTTGGCGCCCGCAGCCACCGCCTGCATGATGCGGTCCGCGAGGCCCTCCATGCCTGCCCCGGGGCCGATCTCCGCGATCTGTCCGAGGAGCGGCGTGAGCACGGCGGACGCCCTCTGCAACGTGCTGAGCAGGTCCACGATCTCTGGGCTTGTCAAGAGGTCAAGCGCCGCAATGGTCGACTCGGCGACTCCGCCCAGACGGTTGATCATGCGCGGGGTGACGGACGCCATGGCCGCCGATGCGAGGCTGTTTGCTTCGTCGCGGAAGATGTCCGGGATGCTCGATTCTTGTGTCGCCATCATCTGCCCCCCCCTACATGACCGCCTTGAGATTGGCCCAGTGGATCCGGTTGTAGGTCTGCTTGAACCAGTGCACGGCGTTCGTCGGCTCTGACACGGTCGGTGGGTGCTCGTAGTCGAAGGCGAGGAACGTCGCGCGCTCGAGGCCCGCCTCGATGAAGCAGAACGCACGTCCGTTGTACTGGTTGAAGGCAGGCGACCCTTCCGTGAGCAGGCCTACGAGGTTATCGGCGAGCACCTCGGCCTGGAAATGCGCCACGGAGCCCGCCTTGGAGATCGGCAGGTTGGTGGCGTCGCCCAGGACGAAGATGTCGTCGTGGCCCTTGAGACTCAGGTTGTGACGGTCTGTGGGGTACCAGTTGCCGGTTTCGGTGAGCTGCGAGGCTGCACCGAGCCCGTCGCCCTGGTGGGCAGGGATGGTGACGAGGAGGTCGTACGACAGGTCCGTACCCTCGAGGGAATGCGCGATCCGTTGCCCGGGGTCGACCGATTCGAGGTTGAAGAACGTCTCGACCTGCACACCGCGCTTCTCGAGTTCCGGCGCCGCCCAGTCCGCCACGGACTGGATGGAGTGGGTCCGGCCGAGCGGGTAGGTGTAGACGATCTCCGTCTTGTCGCGTGTCTTTCGCTGACGAGCCCACTCTTCGAACATCATGGTGAACTCGAGCGGTGCCACCGGACACTTGTGCGGCACACCGACGGTCAGGACCAGCCTGCCGCCCTGCCAACGGCGCAGCTCGTCGCGCAAACGCAGGGCGCCCTCCAGCGTATAGAACCAGTGGCCGCCTTCCGTGAGCCCTGGCACCTCGTCGAGGTTGAGACCCGAGCCGGTGGCGAGCACCAGCACGTCGTAGTCGAACAAATCACCTTGCGCCCCGATCACCTGGTGCTTCTCCGCGTCGATCCGCGCCGCGCGGTCGTGCACGAACTGGATGCCCGGGGCCAGGAGTTCCCGCACCGGCCGCATCAGCTGCGCCGGGCGCATCAGGTCGAAGGCGACATAGAGGAAGCCAGGCT
>JAJYNV010000110.1 GCA_021786135.1 Bacillota bacterium | reverse complement strand
AAACCCTCACCGTCGTCGCGGAACTGGATCAGGACACTTCCACCCGGTTCGTTGCCGACGGTCACCAGGATTTTGTGCGGGTGGGCGTGGCGGGCGGCGTTGGAGAACACCTCACGTGCGATGTGCCAGAGTGCAGCCGTCTGATCGCGCGATAACCGCTGCCAGGCGTCCGTTTGCATGTCGACGCGCGTGATGGGCTGAACGCCGATCTGCGTCGCGATCTGCATCAGGGCTTCGGGCAACGATAGGCCTGGTGTTTCTGAGCGAAGATCGAAGATGTAGTGCCGGATGTTGTCAATGGTCTGGTTGAGTTGATCGGCAGCCCTGTCGAGGCGGTCACGCGCCGCGGCGTTCGACTGCTCTCCGAGCATGGCGATCACGGACTCGAGCATCAGGCCAATGGCATAGAGCTGTTGGATGGTGCCGTCGTGCAGATCCATGCCGATGCGCTGGCGTTCCTCCACCACCGCCAGGCGCTGCACTTGCTGGTACAGGCGAGCGTTCGTCAGCGCCACGGCTGCATGGGCGGCGAACAGCTCGGCCATCTCCCGGTCGGCCTCATCGAAGGCCTGTCCGGATTCCTTGTCGGCGATATACAAGTGGCCGATGGCCTGACCCTGATAGGTAACCGGTACCGAAAGGAAGTTTCCGTCCTTGCGGTCGAGCGGCAAGGTCGTTGTGCCGTAGGTCTGGTCCTGCCTGCTGTAGATGAAGCGCTGCGTCTCGCCGTCTTCGCCGAAGACGCCGAGCGCGGCATAGCGGGCCCGGATGATCTGGCGCGACAGGTCTACGACCCGCTGCAGCAGGCGATCCAGGGCGAGGTCCGACGCCAATGCGAGTCCCGCTTCCTGTACGGCCTGTAGGCGGTCGCGTCCGGCGGACGCGTCGGCGTACAGTTTCGAGAGGTCACGCTGCAGGCGGTCGAACACACCTACCACAAACGTCGAGAAGACCAGCGCAAGCACGACGAGGATCGCTGTTTCAACGATCCACCCCGACTGCCCGGGTAGCATTCGGTCGATGACCAGATGGCGGAACAGGCCCAGAAGGATCAGGCCCACCACCGGAACGACCGTGGCCAGCCAGCGCACGCGCCGCAGGATGGACACCTCCCTCTGTGCAGCATACCGCAGAGTGGGCCTTTGTGCATGGTCCACGTGTCGAACGAACGGGCACCAATATCGGCAGGAACCGAGGGCAGATTGGCGAATACGCTCGTGCTACTAGATGTTGTTCACTTGCTGGGCTCATTCCACTAGATGTAGTGGCAACCAGCGGTACAGGCACAGCAGCGGGCAGAGCTCGGGGGGCGGCCTGCCGATTATGGTCGAGGAGGCGACGCGTTGCGGACTGAGAAGAACCTGGGTCGCCAGGGACTGAGTATTCAGCGTGTGTACACGCGCAAGGGCGAGGATCCCTACGCGACCATCGCGTGGGCTCGGCGGACCTCGCGCATAACCGACCCGAACGGCAAAGTGATCTTCGAACTGAAGGACGCCGGGATCCCTGCCGAGTGGTCCCAGGTGGCAGTGGACATTGTGGTTTCCAAGTACTTCCGCAAGGCAGGGGTGCCACAGGTAGACGCCGACGGCAGCCCCTTGGTGGACAAGGACGGTCAGCCGGTCCTCGGTGGCGAGACGAGCGTCCGCCAGGTGGTCCATCGCCTCGCCGGGACCTGGCGCCACCACGCGGAGCGGTACGGCTATTTCGCCACGCAGGACGACGCGCAGGCGTTCTACGACGAACTCGTCTACATGCTCCTGCACCAGATCGCGGCACCGAACTCGCCGCAGTGGTTCAACACGGGTCTCAACTGGGCCTACGACATCACAGGCCCGGCGCAGGGACACTACTACGTCGACCCGGATGACGGCGTGCTCAAGGAGTCCCAGGACGCCTACTCGCGGCCGCAGACCTCGGCGTGCTTCATCCAGTCGGTGGACGACGATCTCGTGGGCCAGGGCGGCATCATGGAGCTCTGGCTGCGCGAGAGCCGCATCTTCAAATACGGATCGGGCACCGGCACCAACTTCTCGAACATCCGCGGCGAGGGTGAGACGCTTTCCGGCGGCGGCACGTCGTCAGGACTTATGTCGTTCCTGCGCATCGGCGACCGCGCGGCTGGCGCGATCAAGTCCGGCGGCACCACGCGCCGGGCCGCGAAGATGGTCGTCGTCAACGTCGACCACCCTGACATCGAGCAGTTCGTCGACTGGAAGGTGGCCGAGGAGCGCAAGGTGGCGGCCTTGATCGCCGCCGGCTATTCGAGCGACTTCAACGGCGAGGCGTACGCGACCGTATCGGGCCAGAACTCGAACAACTCGGTACGCGTGACAAACGACTTCCTCAAGGCCATCGCTGAGGACAAGGAATGGAACCTCACCTGGCGGACTACGGGCGAGATCAAGAAGACGCTCAAGGCGCGCGACCTCTGGGACAAGATCGCCCGCGCCGCCTGGGCCTGTGCCGACCCTGGCATCCAGTACGACACGACGACGAACGACTGGCACAGCGTACCGCAGTCCGGGCGGATCAACGCTTCAAATCCCTGCGTGACCGGCGACACCCGTGTCGCAACCGCGTATGGCTGGCGGCGGATCGATGAGCTCGTGGGCGAGCATCCGCTGCTGAACATCGGCGGCGGCCGGGCCGTGGCCAAGTCGGTGTTCCCGACAGGCGTGAAGGAGGTCTACCGGCTCCGCACCCAGGCCGGGTACTCCATCAAGGTCACGGCCGACCACCCCGTGTTCACGGTCAATCGTGGCGATGTGCCGGCGAGCGAACTGCTCCCGGGCGACGAGGTCGTGCTGCAGGGCGCGGGATTCGGCGCACAGCACGTCGACCGCGAAATGGCGGAGATCATCGGACTCGCCCTCGGCGACGGCTGCGTCACGGAGACGAATGGCCAGCGGCGCGTCTACA
>JAJYNV010000112.1 GCA_021786135.1 Bacillota bacterium | reverse complement strand
CGGTGCCTGCACGAGCAGGGTGAGGATCACGGCCGCGAAGACACAGGCAGCCACGGTCGATGCGAGTGGCCTGTGCTGGGCCAGAAAGAGGGCGGCGAGCGCACCTGGCACGACGCCCGTTTCGCGCACCCACCCCGCGAAGGCGAGTTCCGGCCAGCGGTACGCGCCTGTGCGGTCCAAGGACAGGAGGAGCACCGTGAGGGGTCTCGCGACGAGTACGAGGGCGAGCGTCACAAGAAGAGCAGGCAGAGCAAAATGCCAAAGAACTGCGGGCACGATGCTCGCGCCGAGCAGCGTGAAGACGGCGAGGCGTACCAGCCTGCCGAAGATGCCTGCGGAGTATTCGTAGAAGCTTGCGGCCAGCGGGTCCTGACGACGCAGGCGCCGGTGGCTGCGGCCGGCGAGCAGGCCGGAGATGAACGCGGCCAGGAAGCCGGAGGCCGAGACGAGTGTTGCGGCAGTGTACGCGGTGACGAGCGCGGCGAGGGACATCAGTGTGCGGAGACTCTGCTGGGGGGCCCGCAACCGTCCCTGCAGTTCATGCAGCACGACTCCGACGATCCCGCCGATGGCGAGGCCGAGCAGGAGGTTCCAGGCAAGAGTCAGGAAACCTGAGGCGAGACTGTGCCCGCCGCTCGCCAGAACGACGGCGAGCGCCGCGCCAGTGGCGTCGTTGGCTGCCGACTCCGAAACGAGGAGCGCCTTCAGGCGCTGCGCCACGGGCAAGGCCACCAGAATCGGCACGATGGCGGCGGGATCGGTCGGGGCCAGCACGGCACCAATCACGAGGGACGGCACAAGCGCGAGCCCGAACGCGACATGCGCCGCCAGGCCCACGACAGCTGTCGTGACCAGCACACCCAGCGTGGCGAGAAGCAGCGTTGCCCGCCAGCCCGCCCGGAGTTCCTTGGCGTCGAGGCTGCGGCCGCCCTCGAAGAGCAGATAGGCCGCGCCGAGCATGACCACGGCCTCCGCAAGTCCTGGCAGGTCGGTCGGGCGCACGAGGGCGAGAACCGACGGGCCGAGTGCGACGCCGAGCAGGAGGTAGAGGACGATATCGGGAACGTGCCAGCGTTCAGCAAGCGCCGCAAGGCCGGCACCGAGGAGCAGCATGGCCCCGAGACCGAGAATGAGCTGTAGCGACTGCGAGGCCGTCATGCACTGATGTCCTTCCTAAAGAAACGCGCGCGATTTCCTTCTTGACCTGCATGGCGGGCTCCTGCCGCAGGCGAGACTGGTACATGTGAGGAGGACTCCGCCCGATGCAGCGGATCAGCGTGATCGTACCAGCCTACAACGCCAAGGATACGATCCTTGGCGCCCTGCGCAGCGCGCTTGCCCAGACGCGACCGCCCGCTGAGATCATCGTGGTCGACGACGGCTCCCACGACGGCACGGCAGACCTGATTGAACAGGAGTTGCCCGAGGTGCGGGTGCTGCGTCAGGCCAACGCAGGTCCCAGCGCCGCTCGCAACACGGCGGCCGAGGCGGCTCAGGGAGATTGGCTGGCCTTTTTGGATGCTGACGACCTGTGGCTGCCGCAAAAGCTGGAGGTGCAGCTGGCGGCCCTGCAGAACGCGGCGGAGGTAGGCATGTGTTCGAGCGACTGGGTGCGCCAGGAGAGCAAGGCTCCTCCCATACCAGATCTGGACGCCCTGCCGCAACACCGCATCACGTTCGACGATATCGTGCGGCTAAACCGCTTCCAGACCTCAACGGTGCTGGTGCGAAAGGACCTGTGGCGGGCCGTCGGCGGTTTCCGCACGGCCATCGATGGCACGGAGGACTGGGACTTCTGGATGCGCGTGTCGCGTCTGACCGACGACCTGCACCTGTCCTGGCCCCTTGTCATATATCGCGACGAAGGGCTCAGCTACAGCAAGAATTCGCGTCGCGTCTACGAAGCCATGCACCGTATGCTCAAGGAGATGGGGCCGCCCGACGGCCCTATCCCTCCCGGACCCTACCGCCGCCTGATTGCCTGGCACGATGTGCGCTTCGCCTACGCCTTCTGGCGACAGGGCCGGAAGCAAGATATGCAGGCGGCGCTGCAGCATGGACGATCGATCGCTTCGAATATCCTGCTCGCGGACGTCGCCGTGCGCGAGTTCCTGCCCTACCTCTGGCGTCGCAGCCGACGACCCTTCGGCCGCTAGCTGCAAACCGGTAACCTCCGCTCACCCGCTGCCATAGCGTAGCGGTTGCGAGGAGGTGGCGCGTTGACGAACGGCGGCGTGGACAGCCAATGGATCTACCGGGGAACCAGAGAGGTGGCACAAACAAGCGTTGAACGGCTGCTGGTGCGGGTGCCCCTGGTGCGGTCGGGCCAGGATCTCCATGCGCTGGTGAGGGAGTACCTCAAGCCGGGCGTGCGCGAGGGCGACATCGCTTTCATCTCCGAAAAGGTTGTATCGATCACTCAGGGACGTGCTGTCGGCATGTGGCAGGTGCAGCCGCGCCCTCTTGCGCGGCTGATATCGAGCTTCGTGCACACGACGCCGCACGGGCGGGGCATCGGTCAGCCCGTTGTCATGGAGATGGCCATGCGTGAAGTGGGGGTGCCCCGTATCGTGTTCGCGGCGGTCATCGGCGGGATCACCCGCACCTTTGGCCGGAGCGGCGACTTCTATCGCATCGCCGGTCGCAGGGTCGCCGCCATCGACGGTCCGAACCGCTATACGGTGAAGCCCTTCGGCTTTTATGTCATCCTGGCTCCCAAGCAGCCGGACCGCGTCGCCACGGAGTTGAGCGGAGAACTTGGCACCGGAGTTGCCATCGTGGACTGCAACGACCTTGGCAGCGAGGTGCTGGGCGCCAGCGAAGGCGTAGACCGTGAGTTCGTCCGCTGTGCGCTGATGGGCAATCCCATGGGACAAGGCAGTCAGCGCACGCCAATGGGCGTTCTCAGGCTAGTGATGCCGTAGCGCCCGGCGCCTGCGCGGGGTTCGGCCGCGACGAGTGTGTGGACAGCTGCAGTGCCGATCGGCCGCGCACGAAACACATGACGCCACGGGTGACGGCCTGGGCGATCGCGTGTTGGTACGCCGGCTGCATCAGCCGGCTGCGCTCTGCGGTATTGGATATAAAGCCCACTTCGATCAACGCGGCAGGAATCTTCAAGTGACGCATCAAGTAGAGATCGCTGATCATGTCGAGCTGACGACGGCTCCCGCTGAGAGTGGACATTTCAGCGTGCAGGCAGCTGCCAAGCAATTGGCGCTCGGGATCGGGCTCTTCGCCGATGAACACCTGCGCTCCATGAACCGACGGGTCTGCATACTTGTTGGCATGGATGCTCAGGAAGATGCCCGCATCGCTGCGCGTAGCGAGTTCGACGCGCGCTTCGAGGTTCTTGCGCTGAAAGTTGCGTTCTTTCGCCCCGCGCGGAATCAGGTTGTCATCCGCCTGCCGGCTCTCGACCACCTTGGCGCCCGCCTGGCGCAGCATGTGCGCGATCTCCCGACTGATGCTCAGCACGAGGTCCTTCTCATCGAGACCTGGCACCCGCGCCCCGTTGTCGAGGCCGCCATGGCCCGCGTCGACCACGATCACCTGTCCCGCGAGACTCGATCTGGGTTGTGCGGCCTGTGCCAGCGCCCCGTGACCGACGAGCGCGAGACACGCCAGCAGGCCAAAAAGATGATTTTGCATGGCCTCTAGTCTGCACAGCAGATGCCGAGACTACGCGAGGAGCCGTTCCGCCAGACCTACTCAGACAGGGCAAGAAACGAAAAACGGGCGGGTCCGGCGTCTGCCGAACCCGCCCGTCTCGATTTGGTCTAGTAGCGACGAGGAGACGGCGCCCGGTTCTCACGGGGCTTCGCCTCGTTGACTGTAAGCTCGCGGCCTTCCCAGTCTGCGCCGTTCAGGGCGTCGATGACTTCCTGCGCCTTGTCGGCCGGGACCTCGACGAACCCGAAACCACGCGAACGACCCGTCTCACGGTCGGTCGCAATGCGCGCCGCGATCACCTCGGCGTACTGCGAAACCGCGCGGGTCAGATCCTCGCTGGTGACAGACCACGGCAAGTTGCCGAAGTAGAGAGTCTTGACCAAGTTCTATCCTGCACTCCCTTCATTCATTTCGTTCGCTTGGAAGTGCCAGGAGACATTGGCCAAAACTCGAGCCACTGGACCCAGACAAGCTGCCCAAAGCGACAGCAACAATATACCCCCGGCTGCCTGCGTTTGCAAGTTCGCGCCTACGCGTTCCCGCCTTCGAAGGCCGATGTGGCGGCCTCGTCCCGGCCGCAGCACTCACCGTAGCTCAGCCCTGAACCGCAGGGGCAGGGCTCGTTCGGATCTGGTCTGACGCGCACGTCCTCATCCATCTGGGCACCTCCTTCCGCTGGGCGGTCACAGGTAGGTATGCCCCCGCTGTGTCGACTATGCGTCCAAAGCTCCATACCCGGGGCCGTTCGGTGCTGTCCATTAGGTCGTTGTGCGACCATGCCCCACCGTGCGCCAATGGCATCAAAGGCCGCGCCAGGGACCTGAGATCGGCGTGGAGGTGGAGCCGATGCCGGTGGTGACGACGGCACTCTTGGACACCAGGGGGCTTCTCTGCCCGGGGCCGCTCATGGAGACGATCAGGGCCATGCGTGAAGTCGACACGGGCCAGTTGCTGGTGGTATTGAGCGACGACCCCGGTGCGCAGACGGATCTGGCCCTTTGGGCTGAGAAGTCCGGCAACGAGCTTGTCTCCGTGGTCGCCCAAGGCGGTTGGGACGAAATCACCATCAGACGCGTGCACTGAACGGCGCGAAGGGCCGCGCACGGCTCATGACCGAGCGCGGCCTTCATCTTTTGCTGGCGTGAGTCGGATGACCATAGGCTGATAAGGCGAAAAGCGCAGGCGAAGCATGCGACCGTCCTCCGACCTGGTCAGATGCGATGCGTCGGGTTGCGGCTGCTCGCTTGCGAGATCACAGGGCGCAGCATCGGCGAGCGGCCATGGGAGGGCGAGCTCGCACACACCGTGATCGCCGAAGAGCTCGCCCAGGTACAGGATAATGTCGCCAGATCCGTCCTCGGCCGGTTTGAGGCCAAGGAGGCGCAGGTTGGGAGGCAGCCCCGCACACGGCCCTTGGGGCTCAGTGGCGACCGCTTCGCGCAGATCGGCCGCGATGCCGGCGGAATGCACATGTGCGCGCGCCATGACGTTCGCGTCGCGCCAGTCCCCCACGTGGGGAAGCAACTCGATGGAGACGGGGGCCGGTTCCTCGTCCGCATGGGGGTCAGGATAGAGCGGCGATGTGGCCAGGGTCAGGTAGAGCGTCCCGTCCACGGCCGCGTGGCCGTATCGCGCATCGTTGAGCAGAGCGATGCCGAGGTGTGGCTCGAAGATGTCCACGAAGCGCTGCGCGGGCCACTCGTAGCGCGCCTCGTCGCTCGGGCCCGATGGGACCACCGGGTGAAGATCGGTGCCCCACATGCCTTCTGCTGCTACCGACTGGGGCATGAGATTTGTGGGCAGGGCGTAGCGCAGCACGATGTGACGCCCTCTCTGCTGAGCTGCGACCGAGACGGTCAGGCGACCGCTCGCCCGTTCGAGCGCCACGGTCTCCTGCACCTCCAGCCCGTCGGGACCCTCGTGCCGCACGAGAACCGCGTCGCGCAAAGGCCCGAACTCCACCTGCTGCGGCGTGAGGTGCTGCAGGGGAAGCGGCACGCGCAGATCGGGCGAGACGAGTTCCCAGGCGTCGAACTGGTCGGGATGCTGGCGGTAGGCTTCGACGCCGGCGATATCGGCCAGCATCTCTTCCCCCCGGAACTCCAGGCTCTCGATGCCGGCCGATCCGATTCTGACCCGCACGTCGCCGCCTTCGAGAACGATCTGGGCGCTGGTCGTCGGCGCATCGGATGCGGGTAGTTCCACACGCGCCACCGGCACGGCGGCGACGCCGAGAGCCGGCAGTTCGACGGCTCGCACGAGGTATCCGTTGCGGGTGCGCTGGATCGGGCCAGGGTGGCCATCTGCACCGATGGGTGCGAACGGCCGCGAGACTTCCACCAGGCGCGCGGCCGAAGCGAAGCCGGCGCGGTTGGCCAGGACGAGGCAGGCCTGACGGGGCCCTTCGCCGCAGAGCGCGTCCACCGCTGTGGCGTCGTCATGCTTGAGCCGCGCCAGAAGTGGTTCAACCTCTGTTCTGAGGTCGCGGTAGACGGAGCCGATCGACGAACCGGGCAGGATGTCGTGGAACTGGAGCCGCATCAGGGTGCGCCAATCCTGCGACGGCTGGCAGTGCCCCGCCCTTGCCCACGTGGTGCGGGCCTCCGTAGCCGTGAGCGAGGCCTCCGCCTGGCGCAGCAGATATTTGGCCCAGGTCTGTGCCGTGTACGTGCCCCGGTGGTACTCGAGATAGAGCGGGCCGCGGAAGGTCGGCGTCCTGCCGGCTGGCAGAGCATCCGCGAGCGGTAGCCAGCTGAGACGGGGCATCAGCGGCAGCTCCATGTATCTTTGCAGCCGTTCGAGCATTTCCGGCGTCGGTCCGCCGCCACCGTCGCCATGGCCGAAGGTGTAGAGGAAACGCCCGCGCCCCCCGTCCTTGGCATGCTGCTCGGCGGTGCGACGCAGGTCCGCGAGCGTCGCGGGTGCGTTGTAGCCGCCTTCCGTCGCCGAAAACAGATGACCCTGCACGGAGGAGCCATCCGGCCCAACCCAGGTGAAGTCCGTGTAGGGAAAGCGCGTTGTATCGTTCCAGCGCAGTTTCGTTGTGCAGAAATGGCGGACTCCTGCGGCCGTCAGCAGGGTTGGCAACCCCGCAGCGAAGCCGAAGCTGTCGGGCAGGAACGCCGTCGTGGGCTGGACCCCGAACTCCCTCGCGTGATAGCGCAGGGCGTAGACCAGATGGCGCAGAACGGCCGCGGCGTCCGGCAACTGGCCATCGATTTCCACCCATGTGGCACCGAGCGGCTCGATGCGCCCGTCGCGCACCAGCGCCTGCAAGCGGCGATGGAGTTCGGGATCGTCCTCCTTTAGCCACTGCCAGAGTTCAGGCTGGGAAACGCCGAGCCGCCAGCGGGGGTAGCATGCGAGAAGGTCCGCCTGGCTTGCATAGGTGCGCTGCGCCTTCTTGCGGGCCGTCTCCATGCGCCAGAGCCAGGCGAGGTCGATATGGGCGTGTCCGAGAAGCAGCGCCTCCCCCATACCGGCCGGAAACTGCGCTCGCAGGGCAGGAAACAGATCCCGCAGGGCTGCCGCCGTCTCGCGCAGGGCCTCACCTGCCTCGTCGCGTGTCGGACCGGCCAGGAGGGGCAGCCCATCATCGCCATCGCGCAGGGCGCGGCGCAGACCCTCCTCCTCCGCTGACGCGCCTGGACGAGCGAGCCAGTCCGCGAGGACTGCGCGGTCTGGCCCGAGGGCGCGCAGGGGCCGCAGTGCCGCGTGCAGCCCGTCCTGTGCCGCCGCAGCCGCGGCCGGCGGCGTCCCTTCGTCGAGAGACCACTCCGCAAGCACTTCGAGGTCGAAAGCAGCGGCCTCGGCCACGCGGTCGATGTGCTGCCAGGCGAGCCGGACGCGTGGCATCGGCACCTCGACGCCCATGAGGCCGGTGCGCAGAACCTCGAGGTTGAAGACATGGCGACCGGGCGGCAGGTGAAGATCCGCGTGGCGGTGAAACGCGTTGCTCGCTGCGCGGCTGATCCCGTCCACCTCAAGCAGCCCTTCGCCGTCGACGTCGAGACGCAGGCGCGCGTCGGACCAGGGAACGCCGCTCTCGAACTGCACCCGGAGTTCCTGTGCACGCGGGTCCGGCCATTGCCCGCGCGGGCCGAGCGGCTGCGGCGCCGATGGCTTCCCGTCCTTCAGGCAGACGACGCGCGGCAGGACGATCGGCTGCTCCTCGAGGATGCTGAAGCGCAGGAGAGCCGTTTGCCAGAAGCGGAATTCGGCCTTGAGATCCATGTGAAGCCTCCCGATCGCGAAGTTTGGGCAGAGGGGGTTCGGCTATGCGGACAAGCCGGCATTCTTGAGCCAGGCGGCCGCGGTGCCGCCGCAGGAGCGGCTCAACATCGGGCGCACATTTCTTTTGGGCTTCGGCATGTTCTCGATCTCGCTCGCCAGTGCACTCTACAACGCGTATGTACCGCTCTTCCTGCGCCACTACCTTGCAAGCGTCGGCCTGATCGGAGCCATCGTGGCTTTTCGCTCCCTGTCGGGCCTCATCCTGAACCTCTATTTCGCTGCGCGTTCGGACCGCACCTGGACACGGCTCGGACGGCGCATGCCCTACATCGTGATCGGGATGCCGATCGCGGGGCTGCTTTTTTTGATGTTTCCTTGGCAATTCGGCGCCGTGTTTCTCGTCGTGATCGATATCGTGTACGCCTTTTCGTCGAATATCTTCTACGCGCCGACCATTGCTCTGATGCCCGATATCACCCCTGCTTCGAAGCGAAGCCAGGCTAATGGGATCATCAACCTGCTTGCCGGCATTGGGGCACTTCTCGCGTTCTTTGGCGGCCCCATCCTCTACGGCGTATCGAGAGATCTGCCGTTCCTCGTCGTGGGTCTGCTTTTCTTCATCATTCCGGCGCTGATGCACTGGGGCATCCGTGAACCTGCCGACATACCCCGCTCGGAGTCGGTCGGCCTCGTCCACCTCTGGCGGGCAGCCGTGGAGGTATGGCAGAACGCTGATCCTACAGGCGTCTACCTCCTGGCCGCGATCTTCTTCTGGACAGCCGGCGAAAGCTCCGTGGACACCTTCTTCGTCACCTACGGCGTTTACCATCTGCACCTGTCGTCGGGGACCGCCGTGATCACGATCGGCATATTCGCGGTGGCCTACCTGCTCGGTGCTTACCCGAGCGGCGTCCTCTCGGGGCGGATCGGTCGCAGACTCACCCTCCAGATCGGCGCCCTTGTCCTCGGCCTGGCGTTTCTGGCCATCCCGTTCCTGCCTTCGCTGATGATCCTGCGGGTCGTGGCTTTCGCAGGCGGGCTCGGCTGGGCCCTCGTCAACATCAATGGCTACCCCTGGGTCACGGACCTCACCAAGACCAAGATGGGCGCCTATACGGGTCTCTACATCCTCGCGACAGGTCTGGCAACCGTGGCGGCGCAACCTTTGATCGGCCTTGCGATGGATCACCTCGGCTACCAGACCCTCTTCTACATCGCGGGACCGGCCTGCCTGATCGCGCTCGTGCTGCTGTTCGGGACGCGCGGACCTCAGTTGCAGTCCGCGAAGTAGACCGGATTCGAGAGCGCAGCCGGCAGCTCATAGCGCACTTCCTCGAACCAGCGCCAGAGTTCGGCCCGCCAGAAGCGGCGGCCGTCCCGTGCAAAGGTCCTCCGGGCTTCGCCGGCCTCGAGCACCTCTTCCTGTTCCAGGCCATGCTCGCTGTAGAGACGCAGGCGATCTCCTGAGCGCACGGCTGCCGTCAGATCCAACTGCTCGGGACCGCCCACGGGCACGAGGTCACCCTGCATGTAGACGCCGCAACGCAGGTCGATGAGCGGGCCCTCCGGTGCGACGCTGAGCGCGACGTGGCCGCGGCGCAGGGCGGCGAGGACGCCGTCGGCGGTGGGGGTGGTGCTGAGCACCCAGTTTGTGGGCATGCCATAGCGTACGAACGGATGCGGTGCGTGGCGGTCGCTGCCGCCGATCGCCGGCAGTCGGCGCCCCCGCGCGAGCTCCGCCTGCCACCAGGCGAGTGCCGCCTGGTTGCATGGCCGCCAGGGCCCGTTCCAGACTTCGGCGGCATCCATCGGAAGATCGAGGCCCCAGCCCCAGGCACAGCCTGGGCAGCTGTCGTCGAAGGGATGGCTCACGGAGACGAAGGCGCCCTGCGCCTTGGCCTCCTCGATGCGACGGAGTGCTTCCTGAGGGCTTTCGACTCGGAAGTCCCGCAAAGCGCGGTCGCTGCCGAGAAGATTGCAGTGCCCTTCCCGCGTCGTCCACTCCATCCCGCAGATCGCGAAGACGTCCTCCCGCACCGGGAACGAGCGTGCCGCCGCCGCCGTGTTGTGGTCGGTCAGGGCGACAAATTGAAGGCCAAGCCCCACGATCGCGTCGGCCACCTGCCAGGGCGCGTCCAGACCGTCGCTGTGCAGTGTGTGGACGTGCAGGTCGCCGCGCAGCCAGACGGGTGATTCGGCGAGATAACTCACCCGCGCGGCGACGTCGCATCCTGGCGATGGGACTCGGTAGGCTCCCAGCAGGACAGCCCAACGGCCGCGAGGGAGCGCGCCGGCGCGGTACCCCGGAGTAGCGCGCGCAGCGCCGATGATCGCCTCGCGCCGGGCGCCACCGCTCCAGCCGCGCACTCCGTCCGGATCCAGCGCCCCGAAGTCGATCACCGTGCCCTGGGGTCCCTCGACCTCGATCGCGATGCGTAGTTCCACCGCATCGGCGGGACATTCGAACGCGAGCTCCACGTAGCTGCCTTCGGCCGAGTCCTCCACGTGATACCGCTGGTCCATGAGCTGGCGCCAGTCCTGCACCATGCACGAGCCTCCTTGATGTCCAGCGGTAGCTTCAAGTTCGGGTCCGGCCGATCCTGCGCCATGGGCGGCCAGGAGGTGCCAGGGAATCACGGGCTCAGGCGAGAAGTGCTCTGCCCGGCATACTTGGGCAGAGGGCCACACGTCAGAAAAGGAGCGTGCAGACGAGATTTGGAGGCAGGCGAGCGCAAGGCGCTGATGGCGGTGGCGCGCGGTGAGCGCGCGGCAGATCTCATCCTGCGGGGCGGTGTGGTCTGCAACGTGTATTCGCGGGAGACCTATGCCGCAGATCTGGTGGTGGCCGACGGGCGCATCGCGTATGTGGGCGACGCCAGCGGGTTCTCCGCAGCGGAGGAACTCGATCTGGCCGATGCCTACGTTGCGCCGGGGCTCGTCGAACCCCATGGGCACCCTTGGATCCTCTACAATCCCCGCAGTTATGCGCAGGCCCTCTTGGTCCGAGGCGTCACCGCCGCGGCGTGTGACGACCTGCCGCTGCGGCCGGCCTTCAGAGAGCGTCTGCCCGAGGCCCTGCGGGCAATCCGCCGCCTGCCGCTGCATTACTACTGGCTGACGCGCGTCGGCTTCTACGGCCCGGACGAGGATACTGACCAGCCCGGCGAACGCATCCTGCCACAGTCGGCCATCGCGTCTGCCCTTGACACGGACGGCATGCTCGGCATCGCCGAACTCAACCGCTGGCTCAACGTCCTGCCAGGGCCGGACGACATCGTCGACGCATTCAGCCTGGCCCGGCAGCGCGGCCGGATCGTGCAGGGGCATACGTCCGGCGCGCGCGCCGGGGATCTGAACCTGCTCTCTCTGGCCGGCATCGACTCCTGCCACGAGGCCATCAGCGTAGACGAGGCGCGCACGCGGCTGCGGCTCGGACTCTACACCATGCTTCGCCACAGCTCGCTGCGCGCCGACTTGCCGACGCTGAAGGGCCTCCTGCTCGAGGACATCGACCTGAGCCGCGTCATGCTCACGACGGACGGCAGTTCGCCCGCACACATCACGCGAGAGGGCCACCTCGACGGCATGCTGCGCCAGCTCGTCGAGGGGGGAGTCGAACCGCTCCGTGCGATGCAGTTGGCGACCATCAATCCCGCCACGTACCTGGGGCTGCAGGGCGAAGTCGGGGGCTTGGCACCAGGTCGCCGCGCGGATGTCACGGTATACCGCGACCTCAAGAACTTTAGGCCCGAGCTCGTGGTGGCCGGGGGACGCGTCGTGGCTCGGGATGGGGAACTTGTCACCGAGATACCGCCGATTGCCTGGCCAAGGCCAGCAGCCGAACATCCCTACCACCCGGGTCCGGTTGCGGCGGCAGAGCTCGTCCTGCCCTATGACGGGCCGACCCCGTCCATCTCCTTCTTCGACAGCGTGCTGACACGCAAGGAGCTGATCGAGCTGCCAGAGCTCGATGGCACATATGACCTCTCTTCACGCGCCGATCTGTTGCACGCGGCGCTGGTCGCGCGCGACGGCCGCTTCATCAGTCGAGGTATCGTGGCCGGACTGATGCGCGACCTCGAAGGCTTTGCGACATCCTACCTCCTGAACGGGCACCTGCTGGTCCTGGGGCGCAATCCTGAGAGCATGGCGCAAGCCCTGGTCGAGATCTCCGAACGGGATGGCGGTTTCCTCCACGTCGCCGAGGGGCGGGTGGAGTGGCACCTGCCGTTGCCGCTCTTCGGCATCATGCGTGGCGGCTCGTTCCAGGACGCTGTGGAAGGCTCGCAAGAGCTCGAGCGCTTCACGCAGGCGCATGGCTACCGTTTTGCAGACCCCGCCTACAGCCTGCATTTCCTGGTCGGGGACTTCCTGCCGGGTCCACGGCTCACCGCGCGAGGGTTGGTCGACGCGAAGAGCGGCAAGGTGATCATACCGGCGTTGCGGCGGGATGGCCCGTCGCTTGGCCATCGGGCCCTGTGAGGGCGGACCGCGCTTTGCTACGATCAAGGAGAGATTTGGCATTCCTCGTGTGGGAGGCGTAGACCATGCGCATGCTGCTTGCGACCGACGGCTCGGACGGTGCCCTGGCGGCGGCCCGATTCGTTGCGACGAACTTCCCGGCAGATGTCGAGATCACGTTGATCACCGTCCTGCGCAACCCGACCGAGTACTTCCCGGACGCCGCCATAGCCTACAATGAACCGGTCTGGCGCGACGAGTCGGCGAAGTATGCCCACGAAGTGTTTGCAGCGACACGGAAGGCGCTGGGAAACCGCGAGGTCGCGAATGAGATCTTCCGGGAAGGCGTACCGCACAGCGTGCTGACCGAGGTGGCGAAGAACTACGATCTGGTTGTGGTCGGCAAGCGCCGCAAGCCAAGTCTTGCGAAGCTTGTGCTGGGCTCTGTGAGCCAGCAGTTGGCGCATTACCTCACGGTTCCGCTGCTGATTGTCTGACGTGCGGCAAAGCGGAGGCCGGGCGGTTGCCGTCCGGCCTCTCTAAATGTCCAGGTTGCCCGCGCTGAGCTCTGCCGGCTTCGGCACCCGTGGCAGCCAGACGAGTGCGAGCGGCCAGGCTAGAAAGGCCAGGACGCCTGCAGCGAGCAGCATCGAATGGAGGCCGAGGAGCTCCGTGGCCGCCGTACCCAGCAAGGGACCGACGAACCACGCGAGCTGCTGAGGGAGGAGGCCCAGGTTCATCAGCGAGGCACGGCGGTCAGGCGGTGCGATGCGCGCCAGGGTAGTCATCAGGTTGGCGCTCACGCCACCCTGGCCGAAGCCCTGCACAATGCGCCAGAAGGCAAGTGCGGCAAGGCTCGCCACGGTACCTTGTCCGATCAGGCCCACGCCGTTGACCAAGAGGCTGACGAGCAGGGCGCGGCGGACACCTGCGCGGTCGCCAAGCCAGCCGAGCAGCGGTGTACCCACAGCCATGGCTATACCGCCGAGCGTGAGCAGGAGGCCGACGATATAGGCGGCAGAGCCTTCGAGCAGGGACGGCGCGGGCACGGCCTGCAGCGCGTGGATCCAGAGCGGCAGGAAGGGCTGGACAGCGCTGAGCCCTAAGGAGAAGAGAAGATAGACGAGAAACAGGTTGCGCACAGGCGCGATCTGCAGAACGTCGCGCATGGCGCCGAGGGCCAGGCGACCTGTCGAGGATTGGCTGCGGACGCGTGGCGGCTCATGCAGCATCAGCATCAAGAGGACGGCGCTCAACGCGGTCAGTCCGGCATCGACAAGGAACAGACTGCGCAGACCGAAGTCTGACGCGATGACACCGCCCAGGAGAGGCCCCGCGGCGATGGCGATGGATGGTCCTGAACTTACGAGTGCGATGGCCAGACCGACGCGCCTCGGCGGCGAGACCTCTGCCTGCAAGGCGAGCATGACGCCCGTGTTGCCCAGGACGAAGCCGGAGAGGAACCGGGCGACGGCGAGGGCGTAGGGAGATCCCGCACGGCTTGCGATCACGAACATGAACGCCTCTATGACGGCGCTGCGCACGATGATCGGCTTGCGCCCGACCCGCTCGGCTAGGGGGCCCCAGAGCGGCAGGAGAGGCAGCCCGAGGACAAAGCCGATCATGCCGAGGAAACCCGTCCAGGCCGGGATCTGGCCCGCGGGGACGTGCAGTTCGCGTAGATAGAGCGGCGTGAACGCCTGGAAGTGGCCGAACGCGAGGGATTCCGCGAGGCCCGTGAAAAGGAAGAGGGCAGTTGTCAGGCGCCAATCGGTCGCGCGGGGTTCTTCCTTGCGGGTCAGGGCTTTGGCCAATTGCGATGCCTCCTGGGGTCGGAAGGCCATTCGCGCCCGACCGCAGCGAATCCTTGCGCAGGGCGTCAGCCGCCTGTACGCAATCCTTGGGCGGCCATCGCGTTTCCGCATGACATCAGTGCGATATCGCACTTTGGAGAATGTACAATAGTGCTTGGTGCTAAGTACGCACGCCTTCTTTCAGGAGGGATCCGGAATGACGACGATTGAGTCGACACCCGAACTCGTTCGCGGCGTGTACCAGCGCACGGCGCAGAACCTTGCCGTGGTGCGACGCCGTCTGGGCGGCAGGCCGCTCAGCCTTGCGGAGAAGTTGCTGCTCGGGCATCTGGCCGACCCGGCAGGACAGGACCTCGAACCCGGCAAGAGCTACCTCGCCCTGCGTCCGGACCGCATTGCCATGCAGGACGCGACGGCGCAGATGGCCCTGCTGCAGTTTGCGCACGCCGGACGCGCCCAGGCGGCGGTGCCGACCACGGTGCACTGCGATCACCTGATCACGGCACGGGTCGGGGCCGAGTCCGACACGGAGGCGGCTGTCGTCTCCAACCGCGAGGTCTACGAGTTCCTGCGCTCTGCGGCGCAGCGCTACGGCCTCGGCTTCTGGGAGCCTGGATCCGGCATCATCCACCAGGTCGTCCTCGAGAACTACGCGTTCCCTGGCGGACTCATGATCGGTACAGACTCCCATACGCCGAACGCGGGTGGCCTCGGCATGTTCGCCAGCGGCGTGGGCGGCGCGGACGCCGTCGACGTGATGGCTGGCCTGCCTTGGGAGGTGCTCTACCCGCGGCGGGTTGGCGTACACCTCAAGGGCCGCATGAACGGCTGGACGGCGCCGAAGGATGTCATCCTCGCCGTGCTCGGCAAGCTGACGGTAAAGGGCGGCACGAACAAGATCGTCGAGTACTTCGGCGCGGGCGCCAGCACGATCAGCTGCACCGGCAAGGCTACGATCACCAACATGGGTGCGGAACTCGGCGCCACCACGTCGGTGTTCCCCTTCGATGAGCGCATGGCCGCCTACCTGCGGGCTACGGGTCGCGAAGAACTGGCGCAGATCGCCGAGCAGAACAAGGACCTGCTGCAGGCGGACCCGGAGGTCCTGGACGAGCCGACGCGCTACTTCGATGAACTTGTGGAGATCGATCTTTCGAGCCTGCGGCCGAACGTGACCGGACCGCATACCCCGGACCTGGTGCGTCCGACGGACGCGCTCAAGCAGGAGGCCGATGCGGGGGCATTTCCGCGCCGGCTGTCCGCCGCGCTCATCGGCAGCTGCACCAATTCCTCCTATGAGGACCTGACGCGGGCGGCGGACGTGGCGCGCCAGGCTCTCAGCCATGGCATCAAGATGTCAGTGCCGTTCCTGGTCACACCGGGATCCGAGCAGGTACGCCGCACGGTCGAACGCGACGGGTTGCTTGACGTGTTTGCAGAGGTCGGCGGCAAGGTGCTCGCGAACGCCTGTGGACCGTGCATCGGCCAGTGGCAGCGCGACGAGGTGGAGAACGTCGAGGGCAGCGATGGCAAGGTCGCGGGCGGCGAGAAGCCCAAGAACTCGATCATCACTTCCTACAACCGGAACTTCCCTGCGCGCAACGACGGGAACCCCAATACCTTCTCGTTCATCGCCAGCCCGGAGGTCGTGGTGGCGTACGGCCTCGCCGGACGCCTCGACTTCGATCCGATGACGGACAGCCTTGAAGCGCCAAACGGGGAGAACTTCCGCCTTGAGCCGCCTGCAGAGGCGCCGGATGTGCCGCGAGAGGGTTTCGTGCACTCGCGCAAGGGGTTCGTGGCACCAGCTGCCGATGCAGATGCCGTGCCCCTCGCGGTGGATCCGGCATCGGACCGCCTGCAGCTCCTGGAACCGTTTGCACCTTGGGACGGAAAGGACTTCCTCGACTTGCCGTTGCTCTTCAAGGCCAAGGGCAAGTGCACCACGGACCACATCTCACCCGCGGGCACGTGGCTCAGGTTCCGCGGCCACCTCGACCACATCAGCGACAACATGTTCCTGGGCGCGCTGAATGCGTTCACGGGCAAGAACGGCTCCGGCATCTCGCAGCTGACGGGCAAGGAGGAGCAGCTCAGCGCCACTGCGCGCGACTACAAGAAGCACGGTCTGCGCTGGGCCGTGGTGGCGGACGAGAACTACGGCGAGGGATCTTCCCGCGAACACGCCGCGATGTCCCCGCGCTATCTTGGTGCGGCCGCGGTCATTGCCCGCAGCTTCGCCCGCATTCACGAGTCCAACCTGAAGAAGCAGGGCATTCTTCCGTTCACCTTCGTACACTCCGAAGACTATGAGCTGGTCCGCCAGGGCGACCGTATCAGCATCCTCGGGCTTGAGGATCTGGCACCCGGTCGGACGGTGAAGGCAGTCTTCACGCACGAGGATGGCACCCGTGATGAAGCGGAACTGCGCCACAGCATGAGCCAGGAGCA
>JAJYNV010000426.1 GCA_021786135.1 Bacillota bacterium | reverse complement strand
GATGCCTAGTTCGCGCTGGAAGAGCTCGGCGCAGGGCTCGGTGCCGCCCATACGCACCCTTACGGGGGGCTTGCCGGTGACCTCCTCCAGCACATCCGCAGCGAGGGAAAGCACGGGATGGTCGGGCGGCATGCGGTACCACCGACCGAGGCCGCCCTCCGGCTGGACCGTCACCGTGGCGTAGGTCGGGCAGCGCCGCTCGATCTCGGCAGACACGAGCGCGAGGATCTCCTCCGGATCCTGATCCGGCACAAGACGGCAGGTGAGCTTCGCCCTGGCTTCGCGCGGCACCACCGTCTTGCCGCCTTCGCCCTGGTAACCCCCGCCGAGTCCGTTGAGTTCGAGCGTCGGCCGGGCCCACTGGCGCTCAAGCGTCGCGTAGCCCTGCTCGCCATAGAGTTCCCTCATGCCGAGGGCCGCGCGATAGCCGTCCTCGTCGAAGCCGAGCGCCGCGATCTCCGCCTTCTCCTCAGGCGTGAGCTCCTGCACCCGGTCGTAGAATCCCGGCACCGTCACACGCCCGTCCGGTCCGTGGAGACTCGCGAGCATCTCCACGAGCGCATGCAGGGCGTTTGGCACTCCGCCGCCGTGTCGGCCGGAGTGGAGGTCCTGGTTCGCGGTCCGAAGCTCCACCTCGAGCCCGCAGAGCCCCTTGGCCGCAAGTGTCAGGGAGGGTTCCGTCGCACGCCACATGGCGCCGTCGGCGCTCAGGACGAGATCCGCCCTCAGGCGCTCACGCTCGCAGGCCACGACGGAACCGAGATGGACGCTGCCGATCTCTTCCTCGCCCTCGACGAGGAAGCGGACGTTTACGGGCAGCTCCCCCAGGGTGGCCCGCAAGGCTTCGATCGCCTTGAGCGCGACGAAGAGAGGCCCCTTGTCGTCGCTCACGCCGCGCGCGTAGATCCGCCCGTCGCGCAGCTCCGGCGTGAAGGGCGGCGAGTGCCAGAGTTCGAGCGGGTCGGGCGGCTGCACGTCGTAGTGACCGTAGATCAGGATTGTCGGCCGGTCCTCGTGCGGCCGGTGCTCCGCCCAGACGAGCGGATGTCCCTCGCCGTGGAGCACCTCCACCTTCTCGAGACCGCTGCGTCTCAGATCATCCGCCACGAAAGCGGCGGCCCGCTCCATGTCCTGAGCGTGACTCTCGTGCGCGCTCACGCTCTCGATGCGCAGGAACTCCCTGAGCTCGCCGAGCTGACGGTCGCGTTCGGCGGCGAAGTACCCAGCTAGCCTCTCGCGCAAACCCGTCGTCGCCCTCATCGCGCGGTCTCCGCGGCGCGATGGCCCCCCTTGCGCAAGGTATCGAGCTCGTCGATGTTCTGCCAGGACATCTCGCGTTCACCCCGCTCAATCTCCTCGATCATCGCGACGAGGCGGCTGGTCAGGGGCAGCTCGAGGCCGTGGCGCCTTCCGATCGCGAGCACTGCGCCGGGCTGCTCGCGCACCTCGGTCGGGCGGTGGCGCACCTTGAGGTCCCGCCAGATGCCGCTCTTCGTCTTCTGGCTCGAGAGCTGCCAATCCGCCATGCGCTCCAGCGCCGGCCTGAGACGGCTCCAGTCCTGGCCTTCGCGCGGCCAGTAGAGATCAGGCGTGATCGTGTCGAATGCCTCCGGCCGCACGCCCTCGCGGCCCGCCACATCGTACACCTCACAGGCAAGTTCCACCATGAGCTCCGGGTAGCGCCGCGTGACATCGCCCATCTTCTCGTCGGCGAGCGCCGTGGCGAAGAGCATGTTGGCATAGCCGAGCTTGCCCCAGAGATAACCCCAGATGTTGTCCGTGAGCTCGACCTGCGCGAAGTGGGAGAACGCCTGGCCCAGTTCCCTGAGCCGGTCGGTCATGCGACCGTCGAGCTCGCCGAGGTAGAGCGCCCCGCTCGAACCATAGTGGACAAGCCCCGGTCCGAGGTAGTCGGCGGAGAAGTTGACAAAGCAGCCGATGGTGCGCTCCGGACCGCAGATCTCGGCGATCGTCCGCTCGTTGAGGCCGTTCTGCAGCGACACGACGGCCGTATGAGGCCCAATGGCCGGCATCGCGTCCCGGAGGGCCCCGCGCGTGTGCTGCGCCTTCACCGCGAGCAGCAGGAAGTCTGGTGGAGTCTCGAGCCCTCCGAGCTCCTCGAGTTGCAGTGCCCGCACCGGCAGCGTGAAGCTCTCCCTGTAGCCCTCGATCGTGAGCCCGCGTTCCCGCATGGCCTCGACATGGCCCCGGTCCTTGTCGGCGAACGCGACATCCTCACCCGCGCGGGCCATGTAGGCGCCGACGGTGCCGCCGATCGCGCCCGATCCCATCACGAGGTACCGCATGAGCCGTCTCCTCCTTCAGCGCAAGGCGTTCAGGGCCTCCATGAGCGCCAGCGCAATCCTGTTGCGCTCGCGCCCGAGGTCGACCTGCAGGTGAGCGATCAGGGGGGCCCCCTCCGGGCATGCTGCCAGCTCGGCGACCCGGCCGAGTCCGGGCAGGAGTCCCTGCGCAAGCGCAGGATCCTGCACGGTCGGACCCACCTGCGCATAGCGCACCTGCCCGAGCGCTCGCCCAAGGCCCATGAGCCGCCGGTTCACGCGGCGGACGAGCGCCGCCTGAGGTTCGCTTGCCCCTCCAAGTCGTTCCGCGAGTGCGTCGACGGCCTCGGCCCGCCGCTGCAGGCGCCTCGCGAGGCCGATCGGCAGGGCGAGGTCGAGCCGGCCCCGCGCCGCACCGGCAGCGGCCTCGAGCTCCTGCAACACCTCGGTGGCGGCCGCGGCGGCCTGCATGGGCAGCACAGGTCGTGTCAGAAGCCTGTGCAGCGCACGCAGGTAGATGCGCGCGTCGCGGGCAAGGAAGACGGGATCGAGCTTGTCGATCGTGTCCTCGGGCGTGTGCCACCACCAGCCGAGCCCTCCGCCCGCCGACACTCCGGATCCGCCCTCGCCGCCCGGCGGCTGCTCCGAGACC
>JAJYNV010000277.1 GCA_021786135.1 Bacillota bacterium | reverse complement strand
GAGAGAGCACGATCGCTTCCGGCCCCAGACGGGCGACATCCTCCACGCTGAGGGCGTCGTTCCTATGTACGGTGGTTGCGACGCCGAGTCTGCCTAAAAATTGGACGAGGTTGTAGGTGAAGGAGTCATAGTTGTCCACGATCAGGAACATGGCTTCACCGCCCACTGGCATGCTAGACGATGATCTGACCGCGCACAACCGGCGATACAGGTGGAAGAACTGCCTCGATGCGGACATGTGCGGTGCCTAGGGACAAGGTGATGTCAGAACCCTGCCCTCAGGAGTCCCGCGGATCCTCCGGCGCTCCCGGTGCAACATCGCCACCCTTGAGGCGCCAGGAACTGCGCAAGAGCCGCAGCATGTCGCGTGCCAGGGCCTGCTGCTCGGAGGTCGCGTCCCGAAGAACGAGCCACATATCGTCACGCACGTCCTGGGGCTCTTCCGCGTCGGGACGGAAGAGCCTCGCCACATCGGTCTCGAGTGCGTCGGCCAGGCGGAAGAGGAGCGGCACGCTGGGCCAGCGCTCGCCTCGCTCGACGCGCGCCAGATGGGCCTGGTCCGTTTCCGCGAGTTCCGCCAGTCGCGACTGCGTCAAATGGCGTTCCAGCCTGAGCTGCCGGATGCGGCCACCAAGCTGTCGGCGCCGGTCTAGCACGTTTCGGCCCCCCTGCACCCATCATTTCTGACTGACAGGCCAGCAGGAAGGACGCGTAGGTCATGGAACGAATGCCTATAGAACATAGTCGCGATGCATGTGAGACATGAAATGGAGTGACATCGTGCGGGGCGTGGAAGATGGCGCGTCGCCAGGCGACGCGCAGAGCCAGCTTGCCGGCATGGCGGTCATGCTCACCGTCACGCGGAACTACCTGCCGGACACGGTCCTGAGCGATCTTGTCCAAAGACTTGGCGGACCCAAGGCCTATGTGGGGGCTCTTTTGGCCATTGCCTTCGATCTGCCGGAGTTCGGCCTGCGCGACGAACTCCTCGAGTCTGCCCGCGACGTGCTCCATCGCCTGGAGGGGGCAAGTCGGCCTGAGTCAAAGCCCTAGCAGGCGGAGACTTCGTTGCGCATGCGCTTCGACTGGTAGAGACACGTGTCGACCTTGCGCAGGAGTTCCTGGGTGCGCGTGCCTGGGAGCGCCTCGATCACGCCGATCGAAACGGTGATGGCGACCGTCTCGCAGGTATCTGGCACACGAATCGGCTGGTCGGCCACCGACACCCGCAACCGCTCGGCGATGGGCAGGGCCTGGTCGAGCGGCACGCCTTCAAAGACCACCAGCAGCTCGTCGCCGCCGAAGCGTGCGAGCAGGTCTCCGGCCCGGAGTCCGGACTGGATCCTGTGGACGTACTGCTGCAGCACGGCGTCCCCGGCCACGTGCCCGACCTTGTCGTTGACCGCCTTGAAGTGATCCAGATCGATGAGGCCAATGGAGAAGGTCCTACCCTGCTCGAGCATGCGTTCGACGTGGAAGAGGGCATAGGCGCGCGTGAACGCACCGGTGAGAGGATCGCGCAGATGTTCGACGCGATCTTCGAGGATCTGGCTACCCCAGATCGTCAGGCTGATGCCGAGCAGGAGGAGGACGGCGACCAGGAACGGCTGGGCAGGATCGAGCGCGTACGCCGCCACGGCGTAGACGAAGGTGCTGACGATGCCCGCCAGGGTGCGCAGCCTGAGGGCCGCGCTGGCGGCACCGAGGAACAGGATGGGGAGGAGAGGGCTCTCGCCACCGCCTGTCGCGGCACAGAGCGCCGACGCGAAGATGAAGTCGAGAACGGCGGAACCGTAGGGGAAGTTGGCAACAAGGTTCGGGCGCAGCCTCAGGACGAAGAAGTCGACGATTGCGTAGACGAGGAGGCCGCCCAGAAGGAGAAGCACGAGCGGGTCCTTGGGGTGCAGGGTATCAGGCCGCAGTAGCGGCCAAAGCACGAGGAAGGCAAGGATGGCGGCCATGCGCAGGGGCGATGCGAGGCGCTCGGCCTCGAGCTGAAGATGCCAGCGCCACTCGCTGCGTCCGGGGAAGCGCGTAGGGCCCCCGCCGTGAAACAGGTACCCCTTCACAGCGGGGCCTCCTGGGCCGATGGCCTGGGCCCGCTACGGCAAGCGAAAAGCACTTGCAGAGCATGGGGCTGGCACGTGGCGCCATGCTCTCCGGGGTCGTTCAAGAACGCCTTTTCTACTGTATCCGGCAACGGGCAGCGCAGACGAGGTCACCTCACAGCACACTTTACTGCAGAAAAGTCTTTCTGGGCACGGCTTGCCGTCACTGACCGCGCGCGCCGCTATGCGACCAGCTCGCGAGCCAGTCGACGAGCGCTTCTGCCGGCATAGGCGGACTGATGAGGTTGCCCTGGGCCAGGGTGCAGCCGAGCGTCTTCAGCATCGCAGCCTGTTCCTCAGTCTCGACGCCTTCCGCCAGCACTTCGCCGCCTGTTGCCTGGGCGATCGCGACCATGCCTCGCACGAGGCTCTGGGAGGGGGCGCTCTCAGGCAGAGGGGCGATGAAGCTCCGATCGATCTTGATCAGCGCTGGCTCGAGCCCGACAAGCCGGGCGAACGAGCTGTAGCCGGTGCCGAAGTCGTCGATGGCGATGCCGAGCCCGAGGTCGCGGCAGTCGCGCACGCGCTGCAGCCACAGCCGCTCATCTGGAAGACCTGAAGTCTCCGTGATCTCGAGTTCGATGCGGCCGCGGTCGAGGTCCGGGTGGCGCGCGAGTCCGTCGACGACATCCGGACCGAAGGTGGGCAGCTGCAGGTAGCTTGGGGTGACGTTGATGGCGACGCGCAGGCCGACGCCGGCGGTCTGCCAGGCGTTGGCCTGGCGCAGGGCTTCGAGTAGGACCCAGCGGCCGATTTCCGGCACGAGGGAAGACTCCGCCACGGCTGGCAGAAAGGTGTCGGGCAGCAGCATGTGTCCGCTAGATCGGAA
>JAJYNV010000332.1 GCA_021786135.1 Bacillota bacterium | reverse complement strand
GACGCTGGAGCGCCTGCGCGGATGGAAGGTGGGCATCCGCAGCTACCAAGAGCCGTGGATCGACACGACATTGCCCTTCGGTGAGGCCATGTTCGGCATCACTGCCGTCTGGGCGCAGCTTGAGCGCGGCATCCTCCGGGAGGGCGTGAAAGTAGGGATGGAGCGGGTTCGGCGAGAGGGGAAGCGGCTTGGGCGGCCGCGGGTCGCAGACACAGAGAGCGTGAAACGCGACTGGCCGATGGTGCGACGTCGCATCGAGAGCGGGGAGATCAGCCGGCGAGCGGCAGCGCGGCCGTTGCACGTGTCGGAGCAGAGCGTCCGCCGGATGTTGGCAGCCGGGGACTTACCTTGCCCCGGCGATGCGGGCAACACACAGAGGAGCCTTCATTAGAGGCTCCTCCCCAACGCGCACATGCCGGCGGCCGTGGACTTGTGGACGGCCGCTGAGCCGCCATCAGAGGCTCAGCCTCACAGGGTCCATCGCCGTACACCGGGCCAGACGGGACCTGTGCAGCACTTCTGGGGTTATAATGCAGACGAGAGGTGAGATTCATGGAGAGCGCGCGGGAAGCGCCACGCATTCCCGTTCCCATGGATGTGGTGGCCGACTTCTGCCGGCGGCACCGCGTGCGGGAGTTTGCGCTCTTTGGCTCTGTTCTGCGCGACGACTTCACGGAGCGCAGCGACGTCGACGTGCTCATAGAACCGGATTCAGACCACGAGCATACACTCGACGAGCTGCTGACCATGCAGGAAGAGCTTGCGACCTTGTTCGGCCGCAAGGTCGATCTGGTGTATAAGGACCTCCTCGACAAGTACATCCGTGATGATGTCCTAAGGAGAAGGCGAGTGTTCTATGTCGCTGCGCAATGACCTAGTGTACGTCGCGCACATGCGGGACGCCGCCAGTAAGGTGATGCGGTTCACGCAGGGGCTCTCCTATGAGGCTTTTCTCGGGAACGAGGAAAAGCAGTGGGTGGTCATTCGCGGCATCGAGATCATCGGCGAAGCTACCACCAAGCTCAGCGCCGAGTTCGTCGATGCCCACCCCGACTTCCCCTGGAAGCACATGAGAGGGATGCGCAACGTACTGATCCACAACTATGCCGAAGTGGATCTGCGCATAGTGTGGGATGCTGTCCAAAAGGACCTGCCCGATGTGGAGCGGATGGCGACAGCTCTGTTGGAGAGGACCCATCCAGAGATCGCCCGCCAAGCTCCCTCAGGTCGGCGGACTCCTCAGAACAAGAGGGAAGGACCAGATCTTGATCGCTGAGGTGCCTCCGATTACCGTCTCTATGACTGTCCCGCACCGGTGGAACCCATGGGGCGCGGAACCTCTGCAGCCATCTCGGGGCCCAACTCCAATCGTCTCGGCGGTTCCTCGCCGCGTCTACTAGCGGCTCGACGTGTAGATTGTGGGCGATGACCGCTCACTGCACGGGCCCGAGCTGGACGAGCATGTGGACGTGATTGCGGACGCCCCCTTTAGCGGAGGATCTCGGTCAAAGCAGCCATGCTCGGAGCACCCTCGAAGCCTGCATCGGTCTGATACAGGCGGCACGACCAGATGGTGTCAGAGGTCGGAAAGGGGTCGTGGCCGTCCACGAGGATCGTCGGTGATCCATGCATACCCGCTTGTTCCGCCTCGACTGGGTTCCCCACGAGATGGAGTCGAACGTCAGCATCGGCGTGGCCCGTCACCGTAAGGACCTCACGCACCCGCTGCTCAGCCAGCTGCCAGTTGGGGCACCCGTCGAAGTATACGATCTCGATCGTCATCGCTTGCGTCACCTCCGCACGGCCACGGTACACCTTCCCCTATACTGTAAGGTCAAGGGGGCAGGCAGATGCTGATCGGCGAGTTGGCTGCCAAGACTGGACTGACGACGAAGGCCATCCGTTTCTACGAAGCGCAGGGTCTGCTCCAGCGGCCGAGACGAACGGCCGGAGGGTATCGCGACTACGGTGAAGACACGCTCGGAAGGATTTCGTTCATCCGAGTCGGTCAAGCGGTTGGCTTCACGCTGGGCGAGCTGCGAGAGGTGATCGCGTTCCGCGACCGGGGCCAAGCTCCTTGCTGCCACGTGGCCGATATGCTGGAGCAGAAAGCGGCGGATTTGGACGAGCGCATTGCGGAACTGATGTCGCTGCGCGAGAGCCTGCAGGCGCTGCGCGACCGGGCGTCCAAACTTGACCCTACGACATGTCCGTCGACAACCGTGTGCCATCTGATCTGGCCCGACGCACGCACGGCGGGGGTAGGGTCCGAAATTTAGTGGGAAATGCGGTTGGCGCCCTCCGCGGTGATGGTCGCACTGCTGGAGGATCTGGCGGCACGCGACCTGCACGCGCGCCAAGGCCTGCTGTTCGTCGTCGACGGCTCCAAGGCCATCGCGTCTGCGGTGGCGCAGGTCTTCGGGGCTGAACTCGCAGATCCGCGCCACCGTCCGCGGTGTCTCGCGCTTCACCACCGGCGGTCAGGCTCTGTGCTGGGCTGCAGTGCGGCCCTGCGCGCCGAGCCACGCCTCTATCGCATCGCCGGCTACAGTCACCTGCCGATCCTCGCCGAGGCCCTCGACGTCTACGCCGGCCGTTTTGATGAGGCCACAGCCCGTGCGAGATAGAGAACTGCAGGTTGCGGCCTGCGCTGTGGCTACCAAGGGTGAGAGACAGGAGAGTTGGTCGTCACGAAAGTACGATTCCAGGAAGTAACCAGATCCATTGAGAAATATCTCCTTGCGCTAGAGGTCTTTGAGGACCAACAGGCTTTCATCGCACCCATCGAGCAATCGCTCGCACTCGCTGCATCGGTCGATCACTTTCAAGTCGCCATCTTGGCCGATGAGGTGGTCGTGGGATATGCACTGTACTTCACGACCTTGGACAGGTCAGGCAATATACCCCAGCGACTGAAGGATCCCACCGGCCGGTACACGGAAGTTGTACGTTTCCTGGTTGATCGGCACTTTCAGCGGCAGGGCATAGGCACTGTGGCCTTGCGCATGCTTGTAGACCACATCAGCGCCACACATGGCGCAGTGAAGATCTGGACGTCGTATTGCAAGCGAAACACGGCCTCCGGAAGACTCTTCCGAAAGTTCGGTTTCCAAGAGACCGAGATTAAGGAGGAACAGGAGTTCGTCCTGGTGTTCGAAGCATGACCGAAGCCTGATTTGCAGCCTCAGAATCGTCTGCCACCGCGCCTACCGATGTTGACTCAGGCGCCGACGTCACGCCCGCCCTCTCAACGAAGCTGCAGCCCATGCGACCTAGATAATCCGCGAAATCGGGCGTCCCCAAGTTCCACTACGTTCAGGACACCACCCGCGCACGCGATAGTGGGCGAGACTCCAAAGCCGCAAAACGGCGGACGTCAGCCGTCTCAGGAGTGGGCCAGGAGAACCGCGGTTCCCAACCAGCGTCTTCTATTCTCCCTAGCGCGGTGTGCCGACCGTCCCCACTCATCTGACGACGGCTCCCACGCCAGTACCGAGACCGCATTTGACGGTGCGCCGAAATGGGGCCGCCTCCCCACGAGTGACGAACCCGCTCAGGAGGCGACCTTTCTCGTTTGCTCTGCGTGCGCCTAAAGGATTTCCTTCTGGAAGGTGCCTGTCACTGTTAGAAAGGGCCGGGCCTTCCGCAGTGTCGGCACGGAGTGCTTCGAGGTGGTGGACGGCCAAGGGGACGGCCTTGCGCCTTGAATTTTCGCCCGTTTTGCGGCTACACTTCGTGGTAGCAGGTCGGATCAAGAACGACTCGGGAGCGCTCCCCTGTTAGTTCCACATGCCCCGGGGCGGGGCATGTGGAACTAATCCGTGCATTGCGGCGTGCAGAGGAGATTGAGGGCGCTAACGTCGAATATCCGGGTGTACAGAACTTCACCTGGCAGGTGACGGGATGCGCTTTGAGATTAGCGAGTCGGACAAGGTCATCACGACGCATGCGGGGCTGAGTCTAGTGGGCGAACTGCTGGCCAAGACGCAGTTGAAGGAACGGCTGAACGGGATACGGTTGCCGGGCCAGACAGCACCGCAGCTGAGCAATGCCGAGGTGGCTTTTTCGTATATCGGGCTGCTCTGCCAGGGCAAGAGCGACTTCGATCACATCGAACCCTTCTGCAGAGACAAGTTCTATCGGCTGGCGCTCGATCTACGAGAGGTTCCCTCAAGCCCGACGCTGCGGCAGCGTCTCGACCTCGCGGCCGACAGCGCCGACTGGCCGACGTGTTCTGCACGAAGAGTCGGCCGACCTGCTGCACCGCATGCGCACGACGATCAGCCCTGTGTCCTGGCACTTCGACGAACGGGAGTATAGCTACGTCCCGCTCGATATCGACGTATCGCCGTTCGACACCTCCGAGATGAAGAAGGAGGGCATTGGCTACACCTACAAGGGCTTCTTCGGCTATGCCCCGATCTTCGCCTGCCTGGGCCTCGAGGGGTATGCCGTGGGCGGGGAGTTGCGTGGCGGCAGTGTGCACAGCCAGAACGGCGCCGTGGACTCTGCCGTGCGTAGATCCGAAATCCCGACGGACGGCCCCTCATGCTTGAGGATGAGGGCTATCCGTCCATCACCCGAGGTTGACGGCAGTGCCTCAACCGGCCCCTTGGGCCCATGCAACCTCGATCAGACCGCGTTGACAACCCGAAGCGCCCAGGGAAACGGCTCTCGACGTTTCACAACTTGGAGATCCACCGGCCCTGTACGACCGTGCTTCATGGATTCAGGGGGAAGCCAATCGGTGGCCCACGCTAGACGGATTGGAACCACGGTCCTCTTGCGTCAGGTTTTCGGGCGTGTCACCTGGGCGGTGCCGAGAGCAAGTGACGCAAACGCGAGTCCATGTGGACATGACTATATGACCCAACATGACCCGCGCCGATGCCGTGCCACGCGTGCGGGCAGGTATTCGGTACCGATTCGGCGGATTTTACCACCATTCGAGCGCCTCTGGCACAGAGATTCCTCGAGTAGCCGCGGGGGAAGCTTCAGACTCAGCGCAGATCTGCCTGCGCACGACGATTGGCGGCGCGCGGTGCTCGACGCGCGCTTGGTCGCGGATCGGTCAGGGGAGGCTGCGACAATGCGTGACGTTCGTCCACTCAGGCTTGTCGGCGTTGCTCCCCTGCTGCAGACCAAGCTGCTGGTGCCCCGCCGCCTGTCAGGTTTGGTCTCGAGGCCGCGCATCCACGCCTTCCTGGACCAGGGACAGCAGGTCGCACTGACTCTGGTCACGGCCCCAGCCGGGTTCGGCAAGACGACTGCGGTGGCGGAGTGGATCCGCGCGCGAGGCATCCCAGCCGCATGGCTGTCGCTCGACGCCAGCGACAATGACCCTGTGCGCTTCTGGCGGTACGTTGTGGCATCCATCGCAGGTTTGCGACCAGGCTTCGCAGGAGGCTTCTCGGCGGTGCTGGATGCCTCCACGAATCCACCGTGGGAGACGGGTCTGTCGGTCCTGATCGAAGACTTGGCAGGTCTGGCACACGGCGTCACGCTGGTCCTCGACGACTACCACCTCATCGACGAACCGACGGTGCACGAGGGCATCTCGTTCCTATTGCGTTACGCGCCCCTGCAACTGCATCTCGTCGTCGTCGGGCGCACTGAGCCGCCCGTGCCGCAGCTCCCGCGCCTGTGGGCCGCGGGACGGGTGGTGCAGATGACCGAGCTGGATCTCAGATTTGTCGCCGGGGAGCAGGAGGTCTTCTGTCGGCAATGCGACATCCAGCTGAGCGCTGCCGAACTGGAGCAGTTGGACGCCCGTACCGGTGGCTGGGCAGCGGGCATGCAGATGTTCGTTCTCTCCCTGCGCGCGGACAGCGACCGTGCCGGTGCGATCGATCGCTTCCAGGGCAGCGACCGCCGCCTATCCGACTACTTCATGGAAGAGGTCTTCGACGACCTGCCGGAAGCGGAGCGGGAGTTTCTCCTGTTGACATCGGTCCTCGGGCGGCTCAGCGGACCGCTCTGCAACTGGCTGACCGGCAGGGAAGACGGCAGTGCCATTCTCGTCAGGCTGGCGAGGCGGAACGCCTTTCTGGCCTGCGTGGACGAGACGGAGGGTTGGTACGTCTGTCACCAGCTGTATGCCGAGTTCTTACGGGGCCTTTTGGCGCAGCGGCATCCGGGGCTGGCCGCCGACCTGCAGCGCAGCGCGGCTCAGTGGTGCGAGACGAGGGGCTACCTCACCGAAGCGGTCGAGTACTACCTGCGGGGGGGCCACCATGACCAGGCGGTCCGCCTGATCGAGCAGCTGGCCGTGGAGCTGCTGGGCCGCGGCGAGACTGCAACACTGGTGCGTTGGCTGCGAGCCGTGCCGAGCGGACTGCTTGACGCCAGACCGCACCTGGCCATCATGCTGGCCTGGGCCGCCGTGGCGGGTGGACGCCTGACCGAGGTGGAGTTCTGGCTGGCAGCGGCTGTCCCCCAGAACGTGGTGCCACCGGGGCAGGACGCCACAGGCAACCTGGAGCTCGATAGGGCCATGCTCAAGATGATTCTCGCAGTCGGGCGGTTGGACTTGCCGACGGTGCTGCACTGGCTGGCGGAGGCCGGCCGGGGCCAGGGAGAGGTGTCTGTGCTGGCTCAGGGGCTGGCCTTCGAAACGTCGGAACCGAGCCTGGTGGGGAGTCCGTGGGGCTGGTACGGTCATCTGCACCACGTGCAGCAGAGCCTTGAGCGCGGCGTCTACATCGCGCTCAAGGGCCTCGGGAGCCCGACTGCCCAGCGCGGCTATACCTTCGTGCTGCTCGGCGAGGTGCTCTACGAGTGGAACCGGCTGGATGATGCGCTGCGCAGCGTGGCGCAGGGGTTGGAGGAGGCGGAACGGACGGGGGACGCCGTCTCTCTTGTTCCCGCCTTCTTCACGCTCGCGCGGATCCATCTGGCTCGTGGTGACTTCGAGGCCGCGCTGGCGGTCACGCAGCAAGCCGAGAAGGAAGTGCGGCAGCTCGGGCGGCAGGCGTGGCTGCCGGTGGTCGCGGCCCTGCGGGCCCGCCTACACCTAGCGGGCGGGGACTTAGCTGCCGTAGACGCTTGGCAGGAGCGGAGCCGCCTGGATGTCTACGATCGGCTGAGCGCCGCCCGCGTCTATGAGCACATCACTCTGGCGCGGGTACTCCTCGCCAGAAATCGGGGTGAGGAGGCCGTCCTCTTCCTGGAGCGCCTCCTGGCCTTTGCCGAGAACGAACAGCGCCTGCCCGGCACCATCGAAACCGCCAACCTGCTGGCTCTGGCGCTGCACGCCGTCGGCCGGACGCAGCGAGGCCTGGAGATCTTGCGGGACAATCTCAGGCGTGGCCGTGAGAACGGCTACCTGCGGATCTTCGTGGACGAGGGTGCGCCTCTACAGTCCCTCCTGAGGCGGCTCGGGCGACTCGCGAGCCCCGAGCGGGGCGTCGAGGCGGAGTACGTCAGGGCACTCTCCGCCCTGATGCGGCAGGCCCCGCTGAGGGGATCCTTGGGGCTCGTGCGGGCTGCCCCTGCGACCGCGATCGACGCGCTCACCACCCGGGAGCTGGCCGTGTTGCGGCTGCTCGCCGCGGGACTCGACAATCATGCGATCGCGTTGGAGCTCATGATTGCGCCCGCGACCGTGAAGGTCCACCTGAACCATATGTATGCCAAGCTGAATGTGACCGGGCGCCGGCAGGCCGTGCAACGAGCTGAGCAACTTGGGCTCCTCAGGTAGGCTGCGGCCCTCAGAGGGGGACGACGGCAGGGCGGGGCGCATCCTGGCCTGCCGTCTTCTGCCCTCCGCGACCGCGAGGCTGCGCCGAGACCCCATCGTGCTCTGGAAGTCATGCCGGATCACCGATACCTTATACCTTTTTCTGAACGCCCTTCCCTCTCATAGCCCCGCAACCCTGATGGCCAAGATCAAGGGACACACCTCCCGAGGGTTGAGGCAGGCGTTTGTGCAACTCCGATGCCCGAGAAGCCTCTGGACCCGATCCTGCTTCGTCAGCACTGCAGGCAACGTCAGCAGCGAGAGGCGCAACATCAAGGAGCAGACGGCATGGGGGATATGTTCGCGCTGCAGGGTCCTTTCCTTGTCGAGTGCGTCGGAGTGCACCACGAGGCAGCACACATCCCGGTCGTAGAGACGGCCAACCCGGAACTGGGCCTTGTAGTTGGCCGCCTGCTTCTTGGGTGAGAACGTGCCCAGGTCCGCAAACAGCTCCGGCTCAGCCCAGGCCTGCGCCTTCACGTCGCGGCACAGGTTGTAGTTCTCGGGCAGGCGGTCGAGGTAGTGCACCTCAAGTTCCGTGAGCCTCTCCAGGGCCTTCGGCGTGATCACTGCCGAGTCGCTGATGTACAGATCGTGGCCCCAGAGTGGTTCCGGCAGGTGCTGCGCGAAGCTCTCGATCCAGGCCGGATGCCAGGTCTTGTTGCTCTGGTTGCCGTCCAGCATCTCACCGAGCAGTACGTTTCCCTGCCCGTCGACCGTAAGCCCGAGCATCACCTGCACGAGATCCGGGCGATGCTGTTTGGAGTGGCCGAACGTAGTCCGCACCTGTGATCCCGGGACGTCCGGGTAATCCCCAAAGAGCGAGAACGCCGTCGTGTCGCTATGCAGGAATGCCGGCCCCTGCGCGGAGAGCGCACGGATGCGCACAGCGAGCGTCGCTATGATTCTCTCACCGTACCGTGCCAGCTTCTCCAGCGCCCGGCCGCAAGCGTCGTCATTCAGCTGCTCGGCTTGTACCCCCGGACCAAGCAACAGACCAAGCGGCATCGTCTCCGCCCACAGTTCAACGTGGTAGAGCGGGGTGCGCTGGACCAGCAGGTTCATCAGCAGACTGCGGATTTCGGCGAAAGCGGCTCTTGTGCACATTTGATGTAACGAGCGCATTTCAAGCGAAAAGTGCTCACCAAGGACTGGGTGAGATCAGCTAGGCAGGTGGAAGATCACGCGACGACGGAGCAGATCGTGCCCGCCGCGCCCGTACATAGCCCGCTTGATGAGCTTTAGGCGATGAATGGAGCCCTCAACGGGCCCTTGGCTCCATTGCAGGGTGATGCCGTTGTGGACGGCGTCGATGTCACGCCGGAGACTGTCGGCAAAGGCTTTCCAGTCGGGGAGACCGGCATCGGTCGCGGTGCCGAGCCAAACGTCGAACGCGCTGGCGTCGTGCTCGCGGACCGTGCGGGCAAACTCGTGAGCCAAGGAGATGCTCATGGCGAGGGAGGGGTCGCTAGAGGCGATGCTGGCCAGAAGCGATTCCTCGTCGGGGGTCCGCGCCTTCTTGAGCACGAGGCGGCGGAAGGCACGCGGCGAGACGGTCTGCGGCGCGGCACGCAGTGCCGACGCACCCCTGCGCGCAGCACCGTGCGCCCGCCACGGCTGAAGAAAGACGTACAGGATGGTTTGTGATCCCGTGTAGCCCTTGGCGCGGATTTCTGCGAGCAGGGTGCGTCCGTTATGCTCCCCTTCGTTCCACCGTCGCCGTAGGTACTCGGCATAGGGGTCCACGATGCAGGAACGCGCGTTATCTGGGACGCTGCGCAGGTAACGGCGGACGGTGTGGCGGCCGATGTGCAAGGTGGCGGCGATTGCTGAGATCGATGCGCCTTGCTGGAACAAGTCGCGGATGGTGTCCTGGCGATCCCGTCGACGCAGGCGGGTGGCCGCCTTTGCCTCTTCAACTCGCGTGAGCCGCGGCTGTATTGGCGTCGGATCCGGTGGTGGATCGGTTGCCGGGGTAGTGGTCGGCAGACGGATACCTTTTTGTGCGATCCGCTCTAAGCAATCGCCGAGGTTCTGCAGCAGGTGGAAGCGATCAGCCACCTGAATGGCCTGGGGTGCTCCTTCCCTGGCTCCCTGTGCATAGCTACCGCCGCGATCGCGGCTGATCACCTTGACGCCCGGATGGGCCCTGAGCCATGCCGCCAGGAACTCGGCCGAACGCCCCGGCAGGAGGTCGACGACCTTGCGCTCGGTGAAGTCATAGAGCAGGGTGCCGTAGTTCACTCCGCGTCTGTACGCATAGTCGTCGACACCGAGCACCTCGATAGCCTTCGGGCTGTCGGCGACCACCTGACGCGCCGCGCGCAGCAGCGTGTGCCTGCTGTACGCGAACCCATATAGCCGCGCAACACGGCGGCCAGGAAGACCTCCGACCGACAGTGCGGTATACGCCAGCAGCGTCGAGATGCGATCAGAACGCCGTCCCCAGGCCGGGATGTCGGGTAGCCGTTCCGCAAAGACACGCTGCTGGCACTCGGGGTTGCGACACCGAAAGCGGCGTGCATACACCTGTAGCTGCAAGTGCAGGCCGAAGGGCGTGACATCACTCGGCGTCCGCCAGTACCGGCTGTGCACCTCGGTGCTCATCTGCAGGCAGGCAGGACATACGGCAGTCGGGCTCTGCGCCTGTACGACGATACGCAGAGCGCCCGCCAGCGCCGTTACCAGAGCGACGTCGTAGCCGTCCAGAACGTCTGCTAGCAGGGCAACGAGACCGGTGCCGACCACCTTGCCCGCATAGATATTGCGAGCTGAATACTGATGGGATACTCTCGGAACTGCGTCCATATTTGCAATGGCCATGTTGGGCTATTCTACAAAAATAGAAGATCCCCTTGCTCCAATACAATCTTAATTTGTAATAAATAGTATCATCAAATGTGCACAAGAGCCGCTTTCAGCCGAAATCTACAGCAGACCCAACAGCACCGTGGATGGCCAGATCTCCGCCCGCGCCTCGTCCCAGGTGACCATGCCCACCCCGACCCCGGACCAGTTCAGCCGGTCGCACAAGAGCCGCACCACGACCGCAACCGCACAGGCCGGATACACGGTGAGGTCCACCGGTGTCGACGGCGTGCCCTTCTCTCGTCCCATGCCGTCTCGGTGCGCCGTGCTGGCCGAAAGTCCTTGCTCGGAATTTGCCAGTTCTCAATTTCTAAACCGTTGCACAAAGGCAATCATTGACATGCGGAGGCTGAGTCCAACCATAACGACCTTGGTCTCCGGCGGAAAGCCTTGGGCTGCCTTCTGCGTCATCACAACCCAGGGGTAGCTCTCCTTCTCTTCGAGCATCTTCTTCTTATGCGTGGCCCGGCTATCCTTGCTATCCAGTGGGCGCACGATGAACTGAGATGCGCCATAATGCCGAGCGGCACTCCATCGCCGGTGACGCCGAGGCAGCTGTGCAGGAAGAAACCGCTCAGGCCTGCTTGTCCGACGGGTCCAGTCCGGGCGTCTTCCGGTGCAGCGTTAAGTTGAACGTGGTCATGTCCTGAACCGCCAGCAGTACACGTTCTCCCTTAGCACGGTCGCACGTGGCCTGCCGATGCGTGGCGTAGATGGTATCGGCCGAGACCTTGGGGTTGTCGAGGAAACGGTACGCGGCCTTCACGTCCTTCCACTTCCCAAGGGCCTGCGGCAGCGAGCTACTCGACTGCTGACTCAATGCATCGACAAGGGAAACCAGGCGCTGGCTGAGACGAATGTCCCGGAAGTTGGTCGAGCCCACCTCCCTTGCAGCCCACAGCACCTGGCGTTCCCTCCCTTCTCAGGGACCTGGGAGCCTCCTTCGCGAACAGGCGCCACGACCCTTTGCCTTGTTAAGAATTACCATCCGAGACTTACGGGTAATGCATAGGGCTTTAGCCGTGGGAGCGATCAGTGCACTTGCATTGCCTGCAAAGGACTTGCCGCCAGGCAGGAGCGCACGCGCTCAGCTTTCTGCTGGACGGAAGTCACGGAACTAATACCTTTGTAATACTCGGTTGGATGCCGAGACTGGCTCTTTTGTTGCAAGTAGGACGTGTGTGCGTGTGTCCCTGAACGCGGTGGCGTGGGACCGTGGGGCTGCATGACCAAGCCGGGCTCTGCGACAAGTTCCGAGCGAAGGGAGAGATCTAGTCCGACGGCGGGAGCATCCGGGGCATGCCGTCAGATGGCGGTAGCGTGGACGTCAGGAGACCGACGCGGCATGGTAATCGGGCGGGCAATGCAGGCACCTCCGCTCCTCATCCTGCTTGAACCTTTTGAAGAAGTTTTTCAGTCCCGCGAGAACGGGTCCATCGCGGCCGTTAATCGTCACACAGGCTAATGCAGCGGACCATCGCTCGCGGTCAGGACAAGTAGATGGCAGGTAGCGTGGGTCGCGGTGATCAGTAGCATCCGTGAGACCATCGGGCGGTTCTCGCCGCACGGGCAGCGCCCGTGTCGGCTCTCAGGTTGAAGGGAGGACGCACGAGAGTGTCCAGTCATCGAACGCAGGGATTGAAGCGCGTGCTCGGCGCCGCATTGGGTGTAGTCCTGGCGATTGCCAGCGTCGCGAGCGCTGTTGTCCTGCCGGCATCTTCTGGCGCCGCTGCGGCGGAGAACGAGACGCGCGAAGGGTTCGTCGTCCTGCTAGCGCAGGCCCTCGCCATGCAGCCGGCGAGCGGCGCGACGCAGGTCTTCTCCGACGTCCCGCCGAGCGACCCGGACTTCGGCTACATCATGGCAGCCAGCCAGGCCGGCTGGATCTCCGGCTTCCCCGGCGGGATCTTCCGGCCGGACGGGACCTTGACCCGTGAGCAGATGGCCAAGGTGGAGATCCTCGCCCTCGGCCTGCAGGCGCAGGCGCAGGCACTCGGTAGCCAGACGCCGACCTACCAAGACGCAGGTAGCATCGGCCGGTGGGCCTGGGGCTACGTCAACGAGGCCAGTGCGATCGGCATCCTGCAAGGCTTCGCGGATGGCAGCTTCGGGCCGACCAGCACCTTCACGTCAGCGCAGGCGACCGACGCGCTGACGCAGTTGCAAGCGTATCTGAAGACCCACGAGCGACCCGTCGTTACCGCCGTCTCGCCCGCGAGCGGCAGCACGGCCGGCGGCACAACGGTGGCGATCATCGGCAGCGGATTCACCGGCACGACAGCGGTGCACTTCGGGACGGCGGCGGCTGCCTCGTTCACCGTCAACTCGGACACCTCGATCACGGCGGTCTCGCCCGCAGGTACAGGGGCGGTCGACGTCACGGTGACGACGCCCAACGGAACGAGCGCAACGGGCCCCTATGACCTGTACGCCTATGCCGCGCCTGCTTCGAGTGGCGGTGGCGTGGTCACGCTGGTACCGACCAAGATCACTGCGACGCCGAACTCGCCCAAGACCGTGACGGCGGGCGGGCCAGAAACGGTGACCTTCACCGTCACGAACCAGTACGGTGGCGTGATGTCCGGCGAGACGGTGAACCTTGGCGTCACCGGCACACTATCCCGCAATGATCTCAGCCCGACAGCCGGTACCACCAACGGCAACGGCGAGGTGACGGTGACCTACAACGATAGCACGGCTGGCGACAGCGGCACCGTGACCGGTACGGTGTCGGGGTACACGAGCGTCACCACGGCTACGGCGATCCTGACCGTGGCGAACTCGGGTGTTACCATCACCGGTTCGAGCAGCGGATCTACTACCAGTAGCAGCACTCCCGCCACGGCTGGTGGTGCCAGCAGCAACACTCCCGACACGAGCGCCAGCGCCACTGGTGGTACGGGTTCTGTTACGGTTCTGAACTTCACTGGGAATCCGGGACCGGTGACCGGTGCTTTCAGCAGTGCAGGCACGTACTTCGACGTATCTCTGTCGACATCCAACACCTTCAATGGCGTAACCATCGAGCAGTGCAGTGTCAGTTCCAGCAGCCTGCTGTACTGGTTTGGCGGCACGACTTGGTCTGCTGTTTCTCCAACGACGTACAGTGGCGGCTGCTTGACGTTCACTGCATCAAACAGTTCGTCGCCAACGATTGCTCAGCTAACAGGTACGCCCTTTGCAGTAGCCACGTCGGCTCCGGCTCTGAGCCCGGCGCCGACGGCAGCGGCGAGCACGGCTGTCGTGGGTGACACGACGATCACGGCGACAGCGGCCAGCGGCGACACGCTGACCGTGCAGGTGTCCTCCACCAACATCGCGACCCCCGTACTGGGGAGTGCGGCGCCGACTTTCGGCGTGACCACGGACTACACATCGGGCGCTGACCTCACGGCCGCTTCTGGCGACTATGTGGGCGTGTACGATGTCAACAGCAGCGGCAACGTCGTGGCGTTCAGCGAGATCACGCTGACCAGCGGCGAGATCGCGGCGGCGGCTCCGGCTCTGAGCCCGGCGCCGACGGCAGCGGCGAGCACGGACGTCGTGGGTGACACGACGATCACGGCGACAGCGGCCAGCGGCGACACGCTTACCGTCGAGGTGTCCTCGACCAGCATCGCCACGCCAAGGCTTGGCAGCCTCGCGCCGGCTGGTGCCGGAGTGACAGCGAACTACGGCTCGGGTGCTGACCTTGGGGCCGCGGCGGGGGACTACATAGGGGTCTACGAGGTGGACGCAAGCGGCAATGTCGAGGCCTTCAGCGCTGTCGGGCCGCTGAGCCAGAGCCAGCTCGGGTCGCTGGCCCCAGATCTCGGAACATCTCCGACCGTCGAGGCGAGCACGCTTGCGGTTGGCGATACCACGGTCACGGCGACCCCGGCCATTGGCGACACACTCACGGTCGACGTCTCAGCCAGCCAGATCGCGACACCGGTGCTGGGCAGCACCGCGCCCACGAGCGGTGCTGGCGTGATCGCCAACTATAGTCCCGGAGCCGACCTTGCGGCCAGTCCAGGCGATTATGTTGCAGTCTACGATGTGACCAGCGGCGGCAAGGTTACTGCCTTCAGCTTGGTGGGACCGCTCGACCAGAGCGAGGTCGGCTCCCTCGCGCCGGGTCTCAGCCCCGCGCCGACCGTATTGGGGAGCTTGTACGTGGCAGGCGATACCACGGTCAATGCGGCGCCGTTCAGCGGCGACACACTTACGGTGGACGTCTCCACCAGCCAGGTCGCGACACCGATGTTCGGCAGCGCCGCGCCCACGAGCGGAGCCGGCCTCACAACGGACTATTTCTCGGGCGCCAACCTTGCGGCCAACGCGGGCAACTACATCGGCGTTTACGACGTGACAGGCAGCGGCAAGGTTGCCGCCTTCAGCCTCATCGGTCCGCTGACGGCAAGCGTGATCGCCGCCCCGGCCCCCGGGCTCAGCCCCACGCCGACAGCCGCGGCGAGCAGGGATGCGGTGGGCGATACTACGGTCACGGCGACCCCGGCCAGTGGCGACACACTCACGGTCGACGTCTCAGCCAGCCAGATCGCGACACCGGTGCTCGGGGCGCCTCTGCAGTGGTCCGGCCCAAACCCGACCGTCGGCTACACTTCTGGTGCCGACCTTAAGGCAAGCCTCGGCGACTACGTGGGCGTGTACGATGTCAACAGCAGCGGCAAGGTCGTGGCGTTCAGCGAGATCACGCTGACCAGCGGCGAGATCGCGGCGGCGGCTCCGGCTCTGAGCCCGGCGCCGACGGCAGCGGCGAGCACGGACGTCGTGGGTGACACGACGATCACGGCGACAGCGGCCAGCGGCGACACGCTGACCGTGCAGGTGTCCTCCAGCAGTATCGCGACCCCCGTACTAGGGAGCGCGGCACCGACTTCCGGCGTGACCACGGACTACACATCGGGGGCTGACCTCGTGGCCGCCTCTGGCGACTACGTGGGCGTGTACGATGTCAACAGCGGCGACGTCGTCGCGTTCAGTGTCATCGGGCCGCTTGCGGCGTCGCAGATTGGCTCGGCGGCGCCGGGGATTATGAACGCCCCACAGATTGGAACTGAGCCGGGAACAACGGAGATCACGGCAGGGCTGAACAACCCAGGCGACACGTTCGTGGCAGATGTGGTGTCCTCCCCGATCGCCGATCCCGTCTTGGGTTCCACGCCGCCCGCAGGCGCAACAGCGTACACTTCGGATGAGAACATTTCGGTGCCCGTGAACCAGTACGTCGACGTCTACGAGTTGAATACGAGTGGTGCCGTCACGGCGTTTGCACAGGTCCAAATCCCCGAGTACCTGATCGACGGCATTGGCAACGAGGTGTCCACGATAACGGCCGCCCCTGCCTATGTGGCGGCTGACGGCGTTTCCACCGCCACGATCACCGTTACGCTGAAGGACAGTAACGGCAACAGTATCCAGGGCGCGGTAGTGCAGCTCTTGGCGAACAACCAGGACGTGTTGTCAACCGTTACTACAGATAATTATGGCCAAGCGATCTTCTCGTACGCCCTGAATACTTCGGAGCCGGTCACATTTACGGCTCTGGCCACCTATGACGGCGGGGAAGGCGGCGTCAGCGGGAGTGCGAGCGTAACGTTCGCAGACTACCTGACGAGTGCCTCCTACAACAGCTCGAACCACCAGCTTATGCTGTACTTCAGCAATGGCGTCAAAACAACGACGCTCTTAACTGACAGCGACTTCTCTGTCTCCGTCGGATCCTCTCTCGCGGATATCACTGGGACCGAAGGGTACCCCGCAGTCTCCGCCAACGAGCTGGTTCTCATTCTCAGCGGCGAGACGATCCTCACAGGCGCCACGATCAACATGGCTCCCAATCAGACGGGCATCCAGGACGGAAACGGCTATCCGATGCAGCCGGCGGCGACTCCGATCACTATTCAGTAGCGTCCACATCGGCGAAGGTCAGCCGGGAGATGCAGAACAAGTCGCCTGTGGGGCGTGAAACCCTGCAGGCGACCTGCTATCCGCTGGCGTCGCCACCCCGTCCCGATGCTTGCGGCGGGCTTCACGTCCCTGAAACGAGCAGATTAGCCCGGTGCATCGCCTAAAGCGCTTTGCGGTGCTCGATGCCAAAGCTCTTCGTGGTCAGACACAACCTACGAATCAAGATCTGCGGGTACGCATTCAGTGAACCCC
>JAJYNV010000066.1 GCA_021786135.1 Bacillota bacterium | reverse complement strand
CTACTACGCCTGCCAGTACGTACCGCCGCCCGAGTTCGCGATCCACATCCCCGCTCTGCTCGGGGAGGTCCGCACGGAAACCTACGGCCGCGGGGCGTGGCCGGCGGGTGACGCTGCCCGCCGCGGCAGCAGCCGTTCCTACCTCGCGCTCAGCGCCATCCTGCTCGCCTTGGGGCTCCTGGCGCTGCTCGGCACCGCCGGGACTGCCTCCTTCTTCACAGCGCACCAGGGACCCGGCGCCTTCTATGCGCTCGTGCCCGAATGGCTCCTCGACGCGATCTTTCTGCTGCTGGGGCTCTACTGGCTCGTCGCGTGGATCGTGTCGGGCCGCCTCTTCTGGCGGACGACGTCGGGAGCGACGCCCTTGCGCCCCGTCTGGCCGGACGTGGCAGGGGCGCTCAAAGACGCGCTGAGCCTCAAATACCTGGGCGGCGGCGCCGCCGGCTGCGACTACCCCGCGGAGACGCCATCAGGGCTGCGGCGCGTCTTCCACCACCTGGTCGCGTATGGCTTCCTCGCCGACCTCGGCGCGACAGCGCTCGCGGCGATCTACGACCATCTCCTGCACATTCCCGCTCCCTACCCGGTGACGAGTCCTGTCGTGCTGCTCGGCAGCATCGGTGGTGCGGGCATCGTCGCTGGCAGCTGCGGTCTCCTGTACCTGAAGGGCCAGAGCGACAGGGATGTGGAGACTGCCCGGCCGCGCGGCATGGACACGGCCTTCCTGCTTGCCCTCGTGCTCGTCTCGGTCACGGGATTCCTAGTCCTCGCATTCCGTGCGACAGCGCTCCTCGGTCTCTTCCTCACGCTCCATCTCGCGTCGGTGGCCGCCTTGTTCCTGACGGCCCCCTACGGCAAGTTCGCGCATCTCGTCTACCGTTTTGTCTCACTGCTGCGCTTCAGGGGCGAAGTGCGGCTGCTCGATGCTGCGGGGCAGGAGGCGCAGAGCACATCGAGTCCAGAGGTGTCGGCGGCGAGCGTCATCGAGACCCCGAGTTGACAGGTGTCGGGTGGCCCCATCTCGGCGATCCGTTTCTCGGCGCTACTTGCCTACCACTGGGTTCATAGCCAGAGATGCGAGCATAGCCCATTGGCGGTAACCCCGCGCCACGAGTCTGAAATAGAGCCGTAACAGCAGCCAACTGCCCCACGCTCCCGCAGCACCCACGATGCCAAGAAGCAACCCGACCGGGATACTCCATGCCATCGGCAAAGGGCCGCCCGGACCGGACATCGAGACCCAGTGCGCCCCGAACATTCTGGCGACGCCCGCGAGCGGAGCCACGATTCCCGTCAGTCCAAGGGCGAAAGTCAACGCCGCAAGGATAGGCACGACGAACATGCCGCCGAACCCGACAGAGCCGAAGTAGACCATCGCCGACAGCGCCTGCCACAACTTCGGGATTCTGCCTGGCACCGTGCGGTTCAGGTGATATGCGGAGAGATAGGCGCGCGCCAACGCTTGCGGCGCACCGAGCCGGGCGATCACGGCTTCAGCGCTCTCTCCCCCGCGACACCCATCCTCCAGGTGGCTCTGAATCTCTCGAACGGCATCGAGTCGATCCGGTTCGGGCAGACCACGGAGTTCACGGTCGAACTGCTGAAGATAGCGCGTCACCGCCTCGTTCACAGTCGTCACCCCTTTCCCTCCAGAACCTCAGTCACCGACGCAGCCAGCTGCCGCCACTCGAGCTGCATGCGCTCGAGCCACTGCGTTCCACTCGGGGTAAGTCGGTAGTACTTGCGCATCGGGCCCGCATCAGACTCCTGCCAACTGGCCTCGACTAGCCCCTCCTTTTGCAGGCGGCGCAGCAGAGGGTAGAGGGTTCCTTCATTGATCGCCAGAGTCTCCCAGCCCGAGAGCTGCGAAACGAGTTCATAGCCGTACGCCGGTCTCTGCTGGATGAGTCCCAGTACGCAGAGTTCGAGGACGCCGCGACGCACCTGAGTTGTCCAATCCAGGCCAGCCTGCAAGATGCGCCTCCTTCCATGTCAGAGTGTATCACCAGGTACCTTGCAATACAAGGTACCTGGTGACATGATCATACCTGCATGCCCGCGAGAACATACCCTGCAGCCGAGAAGTTGCCGCGCGGTGGACGCGCCACGTTCCGAAACCGGCTGGCTATCAGCTCCCACCTCTTGCGGCCACCCGCCGGCTCGGTGCATGGTGGTCTTTGGGTCGCACATGAGGCGCCCAAGGAGATGCAGACATTTCATGAGCGATCCATCGGCCTACTTCCTGCCTCTCGGGCAGGGCCTCTTTCGCCCGACCGCCGCGACCGAGAGTCCCTGGGACCGCCAAGCGCAGCATGGGGGACCTCCCACCGCTCTCTTGGCCCACGCGATGTGCCTGCTCGATCCAGATCCCAGATTTCGCCTCGCGCGCATCACCGTCGAGTTCCTCGGGGTGCTGCCGCGCAGCGACATCCGTGTCGAGGCGCAGGTGGCGCGGCCAGGGAGGCGCATCCGCATGCTCGAGGCGGTCATGTACTCAGGCGAGCAGTCCGTTGCGCTGGCGAGGGCCTGGCAGATCGCCGTGCAGGAAAGCGCCGAAACGATCCCGGCCCGTGCGAAAGGCGAGAATGCCTCCCTGCCCGCGGAGCAGCCGCAGGAGTACTTTGCGGAACTGGCCGACTGGGGGTATGGGAAGTCGATCGAGTGGCGCTGGGAGGATGGCGCCTATTCCGTTCCAGGGCCTGCGACCGTCTGGACGCGGGTGCGGTTGCCTCTGATCGAAGGCGAGCCGCTCCTTGCGGTCGAGCGGGCCTTGATCATAGCCGACTCCGCCAACGGGGTCAGCGCAGAGCTGCCGCTCGATCGCTGGCTCTTCGTACCGCCAGGCATCAACGTGACACTGCATCGCTACCCAGAGAGCGAGTGGGTGCGCATGGCCGCCGAGACGACGCTCGCAGCCGACGGGCTCGGCTCGACCCTCGGCCTGCTCGGCGACGCCCTGGGCCCGATTGGGACCGTCGCGCAGCCGCTCCTCGTGGCACCGCGGCCACGGTAGGTCCTGAGAAGCACGACCCCGCACGGGTCTGGAGAAGCCGCTTTCCGTCAAGCGCGCGAAGGGCAGGTGCCGAGGGTTTGCGCTCCATCCGTCGCATGTGGCTGTCCTGGTGGCTTGGGTCGCTCTTCGTGATGGCCCTCGTCGTATGGGGGGTCGCCACCATGGCCGCCGTCACGCTGTGCGTCCTCTGCGCCTGCGTCTTGGGCCTCACCGTGCTGCTGCGCACGATCCGCCTGCCGGCCCACCGCCTCGTGCGTGTCGGCTACTGGTTTGTGGACCCGCGAGAGGTTGCCTCGCTGCACTTCCTGCCGCCGGTGGAGCTGCGCGCCACGAGAAGAGCCATGGCGCCCCTCGCGGCTCTACGCTCCCTGCGGGACTTCCTTCGCCGACTCGATGCGGTCGGAATCGCATGGCTCTATGTCGAGACCGACCTCGCCCTTGTGCAGCGTCTCGGCTTTGAGCGCCTGTGGCCCGCGTCCCCTCTCGCCTGGATCTTCATTGCGGTCCAGAGCTGGGTGGCGACGGGCCGGTGGTCCTTCCGCTGGCCCTGGCTCTACGTTTACCGACCGCTCAAAGGACAGGACCTCCCTCGCTGAGCACGGACGGATCCCTGTCTAGCAGGTCAGGATGCCTGGTGGGGCGCCGCCGCAGGGCCCGGGCTGCCCGCCGGAACTGACGCTCTGATACCAGACGCCATGATGCTCGCGCTGCCATTGGCCGCGTGGATGATCCACGCCATGGAGCGAGGCGTTCTCTTGCCGAGGCAGGGGGCGGGGCGGTTCCACTACCACCGACAGCCATGGGCCAGGCAGCGCAGGTCCATCACAGGTGCCCGATGTACCTCGGGGGCCTGGTGCGAGCATCTCGCCGTCGCAACCACCGCCCCCATCGCGGCCCGCTGCAAAGGCTTGTCCCAGCCAGAAGACCCTTTGGCCTGGCGAACAGCGTCGACTCCTGACCGGCGTTCGACGCTCCAGGCGACAGCATTCCAGCGATCGCTCCCCATGCGACAGGGTACTGTGAACTGGTGCGGCGTGGGCTGCGACACGTTCTGCCTGCGCCGCCGCATCGGGCGACAAGACAAGCCTTCGGAGGGTCCCCGTATGCACCTGATGCAAAGGGAGTCTGGTCCTTGGCCGGTAGGGGCACAGAGCGTTGCGCCGGTGAAGGCCCCCCCCGAGGCGGCGCCCCTTGCGCTCGTGGCCACGGCGCTCAACCTCGCGGCGGGGCTCTACATCAACCTCGCGCTCAGCTACACCAAGTCCGACGCCTTCTCCCGCGTAGCCAACGCTTTCTATGTCCTCTACAGCAGGACGCCCCACCTCGCGGCCGTCGGCTTCGTCTGGAACCCGTTGCCGTCCCTCCTCGAGCTCCTCCTCGTGCCCTTCAAGGCGTTCTGGCCGCCGCTCGTCACGAGCGGCGTGGCAGGTGTCGTCTGGAGCGCCGTGTCCGGCGGCCTTTCGGTCTACCTGCTCATCGCGATCCTCGCGGAGTTCCGCCTCGGTAGGGCCTACCGGATAGCGGCCGGCCTGCTCTTCGCCGCAAATCCCCTGATCCTCTTCTACGGCGCGATCGGCATGACCGAGGACATGCTGATCGCGACGATGCTCGGCACGCTGCTCGGTGTCCTGCGCTATCTGGGCACCGGCAGCCTCATCCGGCTCATCGGGGCGGCTGTCTGGCTCGCGGTGGGTTTCGGCATCCGCTACGAGGCCGCTCCCTTCGGCGTCTTCGTGGGACTCTCTTTGGCGGTCGCGCTCCACTGGCGCGGCGTGCCCTGGAAGCGCATCGAGTCCGCGCTGCTGATTCTCCTGGCACCGCTTGTCTACGTGAGCGGCCTCTGGCTCTACCTCAACTGGATGATCATGAAGAACCCGCTCTTCTTCATGGACGGGACGTACAGCAACGCGGCGTTCTCCGCGTACGGCTCGTACGGGTACCCGTTGCTCGGCCAGCTGAAGGGCCATCCCCTCGACACCCTGGCCTATGTCGCCGGCATGACCCTCCTCTTCTGGCCGGTCATCCCGGCCGGACTGATCGCCCTCGCGCGCCTCTGCGGCGCCCAAAGGGACGGGCGCCTCCTGCTCATCTTCGCCGTGAGCGCCGTGCCGGCGCTCCAGTTCGCCCTGCTCGAACGCGGCCTGAGCAGCGGGGTCGAGCGCTACTTCATGTACTACATCCCGCTGGGCTTTCTGCTCCTCTCCCTGCTGGCGGCGGAGGCGCGCACCCGCCATCGGGGCATCCTGCTGGCCGCGCTGGCGCTTGTCCTGGCGCTCGGCGACATCGGCACCGGCTACGCTGTGCTGACGAGCCCCATCCTCGGACACGGAGACCGCAGCGATCTCATCGGCATCGTGCAGGGCAAGCCGACGCCGCAATACGTCGCGCGGGACAAGGTGGTCGCGTACCTCGACGAACATCCACACCTCACGGTGCTGACGGACTCGGCCTACGCCTACCCGATCATCGTGCGCGTGCGCAACCCGCGACAACTGATCATCGACTCCGACGCGGACTTTGAGAGCATCCTCGAGAACCCTCGCGGCCGCGTCGACGACTTCCTCCTGCCCGTCATCTCCGCCGGAGACGTGCCCGACGCGGTGACGCGCGCCTGGCCCGGGATCACTTCGGGCAAGCGCCCCTGGGCGCAGCTCGTGGAGAGCTTCCGCGGCGGGGGGACGTACGACCTCTTCCGCATCCTGCCGAACGCGCCGTAGCTCCCGCAGCCGGCCAGCCTGGCACCGCGGGCGATACGCCATCTGACATCGGGCCTAACACTGCGCCAAGGCGCCATCTGCCGTACCAAGGAGGTACGGGCAGGGGAGGCTGGTGCAGCGTGAGCGACATTCCTGCGCTTGAGAGGACGGCACGGCAGGACCGCCCTCGCGTCAGCGTCGTCATCCCCGCGCGGGACGAAGCCGCCTACATCCGCCGCTGCATCGCATCCGTCCGCCGCGTGCTGCTCGCCTCCCGCGTCAGGGCGGAGATCATCGTGGTGGACGACGGCTCGACCGACGGCACCGCAGAGGCTGTGGCACACTGTCCTGCTTCCTGGGAAGTCCGCCTCCTGCGCCGCGAGGTGCCCGGCGGGAAGGGAGCCGCTGTCCTGCTGGGCTTCACCCACGCGCAGGGAGACCTCGTCGCCTTCATCGACGCCGATCTCGAACTGCCGCCGCGAGATCTCCTGCCGATGATCCGAAGAGCAGTCGCGGCACCGGGCCGGACCTGTGTCGTCGCCGCGCGCACCCGAGATTCACGGCGGCCTCTAGAGCGCATCTCCTCGCATCTGGCGCGCCGGCTGATCGCGGCGGTGCTCCGTCTCGGCGTCTCCGACACGCAGGCCGGGCTCAAACTCTTCCCCGGCTGGTTCGCGCGTGAAGTCCTGCCCCAGGCCGTGCAGGAGCGCGGCTGGCTCTTCGACATCGAGATGCTGCTCCTCGCCCGCGAGCACAGTCTGGAGCTCGCGGAAGTCCCGGTCGAGGTGCACGCCGTACGTCCACGGAGCGCCAAGGCCGGCACCATGCTGCGTGCCCTGCCTGCCCTCCTGCGCTATGCCGCGCGGCGGTGGCGCCCTGCCCCGCCGAGGGCCCTGTCGGGTCGCGAGTTCATGCGCACGCTCCGCTTCCTCGCGGTGGGACTCACCAACACCACGGTCGACCTGCTCGCCTTCATCGGCCTCCTCGCCCTACGACCGCCGGGGCGCGACCCTTTCCTTGCCGCGCTCTACGCAGTCTCGGCCTGGGCGATGGCGAGCGCCTCGGGCTACCTCCTGCATTCGCGGGTCACGTTCCGGGCCAAGCTTCCCGTGGCCGGCTTCTACCTGGTGACAGGCAGCGCTGTCGGCCTGCAGGCTCTCTGCACCGTGATCGGGACAAGCGCCGGTTTCCCTCACGGCCCAATCCTCGGCAAGGCCTTCGGGATGGTGCTCTCGGGCCTCGTCTCCTACCTCGGCTACCGTGAACTGGCGCAGAGGCGATGGGTGCACAGGCGGCGCATGCCCAAGGTCTCGGCATCTCCCTCGGAGGAGTGGTGACATCGCCTTTGATACCGCCCGCGATACTGTGGCCGGTGCCGAACTCGGGCTAGCCTTAGCTCAAGATGGGCCCCCGGGGAGGCACCTCCTTGCAAGAGCGGTCGGAGATCGAGATCTATGACGTCTGGGTCAGCCGGAGGGACCGCAAACGCCGCCGCCGGAGCCTTTGGGGCGGCAGGCACCGCTCGCTCGGCGTAGAGACCCGGCGACCCGAACGCACGCTGGCGGAGGCCGAAACGAAACGCGCCGTCGAGGAGACCGCCGTCACGGCCGCCCCCCGGCAGCGCGATCTTCCGGTGGACCAGCAGGCGCTGCGCGAACTCCTGGCTGGCCTTGCGCCGGAGGACGCCTTTGCGGCGTACCGCTTCCTCTCCTACCTCAGCTCCACTCCCCATGGAGCAGAGGCAATGGAGGTCTATGGAGACCTGGGCGACATGGGGCCCGAGTCCCCGGCCTGGCATCCCGTGATGATCCTTGTCGGACCGTGCAGGGGCATCGCCTCGATCGACGAGCTGATCCGCGACATCGATGACGCCCCCCATCTCAGGGCGGGCTTTCGCCTGTTCAGCGACGGCTTCTACCGCGTGGACGGGCACACGGACGATCGCGCGCAAATCGGCAACTGGCTCTCCGCAAGGACCGGCGTGCAGTCGGTGGTGGATGACGGGACGACGCTCCACGTGCGCCCTCTGCCGGAGGAAGAACCATGATGCGGGGCGTCCTGGTCATCGCGACCGTTGCGGGGGCCCTGCTGCTGATGGCCGGCATGTATGGGGTGCTCGACATCCTGCCGGTCTTCGGCTTCATGGCCCTCCTGATCGCCTACGTCGCCCTCTCCCGCCGCCCGTCGCATGGCCGCCGCGGGAAGGCTCCCGGGGAGGAGGCCCGCAGGCCATGACCCTTGCCGCACCGTCTCGGGCGCCCTACGTCACCCTGCGGCCGTACCGCACGAGCCAAGGCAGGCTGATCGACCCCGTCGTGCCGGAAGTGGCCGCACTGGTCGACCGCGGCGTGGCCCGCTCGCTGCAGGTGCTCCCTTTCGACGCCACAGAGGACGTGGTCTTCGTCGCGGCGGTCGCTCCGCAAAGGCAGGAGGTCCGCTCCCTCGTGAAGACCCTCGGATCCGAGGTGCGGCTCTGCCGTGCAGACGCGCGGGAACTGAGCGAGGCTCAGGATCGCGTGGACGGGAACTTCGGCCGCTTCGGGCAGATCGCCGTCGCGATGGGCCGGCTGAGGCCCCTCGCGCTGCGCGCCGCGCTTGCGCAGCAGGCAAGGCAGGGGGGCAGGATCGGTCAGATCCTGATCGATCGGGGCACTCTGAGCAGCCTCGACGTCGCACAGGTGATCGCCCGGCAGTCCGGACGTCCCTTCGTCGACCTCTTCTCCGGCCGGAGCCGGCGCGAAGGTCTCGAGACCGCATGGGACATGATGCCGGAGAACTTCTGGCGCAGTCGCGCGGTGGTGCCTGTCGACCGTGCTGGCCCACGTCTCGTGCTGGCGGCGGAGGACCCGGGGGAGCCGTCCCTGGCTGCCGACCTTGAGCGGATCTTCACGGGCGAGGTGCGCATCTACCAAACCGGCCAGCGCGACGTGCAGGCGGCGCTGCGCCAGCACTACGGGCAGGAATATCTCGACCTCAGCCGCACGGACCTCCTCCGTGTACGGCCGGAGGACTCCGCGCACCAGCTCCTCTCACGCGGTCAGAAGACCTTCTTCGCCGTGCTGGGGGGACTCCTTGCGCTCTGTCTCATGCGCTTTACAGGGCAGACGATGATCGTCCTGAACGCGCTGAGCCAACTTGGGTACATCGCCCTGACCATCTTCAAGCTCTCGATCTTCCGCGCCCCGGCGTCCCGCCGGGTAGAGACCGTTGCGACACCGGAGGAGCTCGCACAGCTCGACGACAGCTCTCTGCCGCCCTACACCGTGTTCGTGCCGCTGCGCAGCGAGGCAAGCGTACTGCCTGTGCTGCTCCGGGCCCTGCGCATGCTCGACTACCCCAAGGATCGGCTGGACGTGAAGCTCCTCCTGGAAGAGGACGATCCCGAGACCATCGCGGCCGTGTCCCGCACCCGGCTCCCCGGCTACATCGACGTCGTCGTGCTGCCTGCGGCGGACCCGCGCACCAAACCGAAGGCCTGCAACTACGGCCTCCTCTCCGCCCGCGGCACGTACGTCGTGATCTACGACGCCGAGGACATCCCGGATCCTCTGCAGCTCAAGAAGGCGATCGTCGCCTTCCGCAAGGCCGGCCCCGAGGTGGGCTGCGTCCAGGCGAAGCTCTCCTTCTTCAACAAGGAGCAGAACCTCCTCACGCGCTGGTTCACGACGGAATACGCCATGTGGTTCGGCCTGCTGCTGCCGGGGCTGCAGGTGTCCCGCATGCCCATCCCGCTGGGCGGCACGTCGAACCATCTTCGCACCGACGTGCTGCAAGAGATCGGGGCCTGGGACCCCTACAACGTCACGGAGGACGCCGATCTCGGCGTGCGACTTTACAAGGCCGGCTACCGCACCGTGATCGTCGATTCTGACACGCTCGAGGAAGCGAACTCGGACTTCGTCAACTGGGTGCGCCAGCGCTCGCGCTGGGTGAAGGGCTACATCCAGACGTGGCTTGTCCACATGCGCCACCCCGTCCGGCTCTGGCGGGAGCTCGGACCGAGAGGGTTCCTAGGCTTTCAGGCCATGGTAGCCGGTACCCCGTTCACCTTCCTGATGAATCCGCTCTACTGGGTCATGACGACGATGTGGTTCCTCGTCGCCTGGGGACTCGTCCAGCAGGTCTTTCCGAGCTGGCTCTACTACATGGGCATGGGGAACCTTTTGCTCGGCAACTTCATGTTCGCCTACCTCAACATGGTCGCTGCCTACCGCCGGGGTGACGACGAACTCGTGAAGTACGCCGTCTTCGCCCCCCTCTACTGGGGACTGATGTCGGTCGCGGCGGCGAAGGCCCTGATCCAGATCGTCAGCCGTCCGTCGCACTGGGAAAAGACGGTGCACGGCCTTGCGGACGTGGAAATGGAGACCCACGTGGCCTAGAGGGCAAGGAGACGCCAGGGCAGGAGGCCGGTTATGCCCCGCGTGTCGAGGGACCCGCCCGTCAGCGGGTCCCTCGCCGCATGCACGATGGCTGGCATCCCGGCCCCGGCGCGCATGGCTCTGGAACGCCAAAGGCGGGCGGCCTCATGGCCTGCCCGCCTTCCCCCTGGCTCTCTCTCAGCTCTTGCGCACGGGACAGGTTCTGATGCCGAACAGTCTGTAGAGCGCGCAGAACCCGGTCGCAGCGGTGATGAGTGCAATCGCGGCAAGGATCCAGAGGATCCACGCGGCGGTGCCGTGCTGGCCGATGGCCAGGATGCCCAGTGCGATGGCGAGCACAATGCGCACGACGCGGTCGACGGTTCCCTCGTTGGCGGTCATGGCGAGCACCTCCTGTGCTTCGGAGTATGCGGCCGCGCCGTCACGTCCGTCTGTACGATTTCGTACATACCGCCATGTGTTGTTGCCTTGGCCTCCCTGAAGGCTAGCGACCAGTGCCAGGTCGGCCGCTCAGGCGTACCGCCATCGACTGGCCACGGCCATAGCGCACCATGCCCTGCCGGCGCAACGAGGCGAGATGCGCACTGACCTGCTCGCGGGTCGTGAAGATGCGCGCCGCTATCTCCTGATGCGTAAAGACGCCGGCAAGCCGGGCGAAACCCTCGCCATCCACGGCGGACGTCGCCTGGCGCTCCAGGAAATGCAGCAGCCGCTCACGGACGGGAGCGGTCGAGACCTCCTGCAGCTGCCGCTCGAGGTCGGCAAGGCGGTGCGTGAACATCTCGACGATCTGCCAGAGTCCCTGCCCGTCCGAGAAGGCGGCCAGTTCCGGCAGGCCGATGCGTGCCACGCGCGACGGCTCGAGCGCCACCGCCTGCTCCTGCCGAGCACGCACCTCGCAGAAGCAGAGCTCGCCAAATGCCTCGCCGGGTCCGACGTCCTGCAGGATGAACTCCTGCCCGCCATCCCCGATGATACTCGTTCGCACCCTGCCATCGAGGAGGAGGTAGAAGTGGTCGGTCGGATCGCCCATGCGGTAGATCTGCCCGCCTCTGGCCACCTTGCGCACCGTGGCCTGAGGCAGGCGATGCGCGAGGTCGCGCACGAGGGCCGTCAGAGCCCCGCACTGTCGGTGCTGGGCGAGGTGGAGGTCCGCCATCGGGCCGTCGCTCCTTCCGTATCCTTGCGCTGAAGCCCTATCGGCGCCAGCGCGGCGAAGCAGGTCGGTCAGCCGGACGTCGCCCGTACGATGTAGCGTGAAGCTGGTCGGTACAGTTGTCGCAGGTCCAAGCCTGTCGACGATGCCGATCTCCGGCGATGCGTGGCTAGGCGCCCAGCTTGCGCACCGCCCCGGCGATCCGCTGCAGGCCGTCCTGCAGCACGCTGCGCGGGCAGGCGATGTTGATCCTCTCGAAGCCGTCGCCGCCCGGGCCGAAGATGTGGCCGTCATCGAGGCCGACTTTGGCGTCCTCGCGCATGAAACGCGAGAGTTCCTCCGTCGACAGGCCGAGCTCGCGGCAGTCGAGCCAGGCGAGGTAGGTGCCCTGCGGTTGCACCACCTTGATCTGCGGCGCCTCGCGCTCGAAGAATGCCGTCAGGTACGCGAGGTTCTCGCTCAGATAGCCACCCAGTTCGTCGAGCCACTCCCCGCCGAAGCGGTATGCGGCCTCCATCGCGGCCAGGCCAAACGTGTTCGGCAAGCCCAGGTGCAGGCGGTTCATGATCGCGTTGAACTTGTCGCGCAGTTCCTTGTTGGGAATGGTGATGATGGACGTCTGCAGTCCGGCCAGGTTGAACGTCTTGCTCGGCGCCGTGCAGACGACCGAGTTCTGGGCGAATTCCTCGCCGATCGAGGCGAACGGCGTGTGCACCTGCCCCGGCATGAGCAGATCCGAGTGGATCTCATCAGAGATGACAGTGATGCCGTGCTGGATGCAGATCTCGCCGAGACGCTGCAGCTCCTCGCGCGTCCAGACCCTGCCGATCGGGTTGTGCGGGCTGCAGAGGATCATCAGGCGCGCACCATCGTGGGCCTTCTGCCGGAGATCCTCGAAGTCCATGCGATATTGGCCGTCCTCGAAGATGAGGGGGTTGTTGACGATCTGCCGGTCGTTCTCGCGGATAGTGAACGCGAACGGGTGGTAGACAGGGGGCTGGATGATGATCTTGTCGCCCGGCTCGCTCAGGGCGTAGAGCAGAAAGGCGAGCCCAGGAACGACCCCGGGGCTGAAACCGATCCACTCGCGCTCTATCGTCCAGTTATGGCGCGTGCGCGCCCAGTCTTCGATCGCCTCGTACACGCTGGCGGGGCGCATCGTGTAGCCGTAGACCCCGTGCTGCGCCCGTGCGACGATCGCTTCAACGACCGGCCTCGGCGCATGGAAGTCCATGTCGGCCACCCACATCGGCAACACGTCACGCGATCCGTAAAGCTCCTCCACGAGGTCCCATTTCACCGAGCCCGAGTTTCTGCGTTCGATGACCTGATCGAATTGGCTCACGCGCTAGCCCCTTTCAGCCGCTCATGCCCCGTCCGCTTCCGATCTCGCCCTGCCGCCGCCAACCAGGACACCGCGATGCCAGGTTCTCCGGTCACAGTCCGGCTACTGGCTTTCCCCGGAAGCGCGCTACGCTCCGGCGGCTGTTGGCCCGCGGGTGCACAGCCTCCGCCCGGTCATCGCCAATCACCTCAGCCGCAGTTGCCTTCCAACATAGAAGAGCTTCCCGTTGTTCGGCAACGATCGCAATAGCGTGTGGCACCTCCCCAGAAGAATGTACTACCATCGGGCTGTGCAGGCCTGCTAGACCCTGTATGGTTGTCGAACCGGTCTCGTCAAGGCGAGGAAATAGAAGATGAGGGCCAGCCTAGTAGTGCATCAGGTGACCACGTCGGTCGAGGACAACCTCGGCTCGATCCTTGGCAGTATGGCGGAAGCGTCTCGGCGGGGATCGGATCTGGTGGTGTTCTCCGAAGCTGCCCTGACCGGGCTGGTCAATGATGACGTTCCCGAACATGATGTTCTCCTGGGAGCCGCTGTGCCTGGTGCCGAGGTCGACTTGGTACGTCAACACGCCAAGGCAAACAACATCAACGTGGCCCTTGGCCTCTTCGAAGTGGAAGAGAATCGTCTGTTTGATACGGCCCTCTTTATCGGCCGTGATGGTCAGGTCGGTCTCAAATACCGGCGGATATCGGCAGGCTGGCACCACCCGCAAGCAGACGCAACGTTCTACGGCCATGGATCCGCAGTGGAAGCCTACCGATCGGACATCGGAATGGTTTGCTTTCTGATTTGCGGCGACTTGTTCGATGACGATCTGGTTGCACAAGTTCGATGGCACAAGCCCGACCTCTTGTTGGTGCCGTTTGCCCGGGCCGTCGCTGGCGGGGGCCACAGCCAGACAAGGTGGGAAAAGGAGGAACTTGCGGAGTACCTCTCCCGGGTGCAGCTTGCCGGAGTCAGGACACTGCTTGCGAACTACCTGGATGCAGAGTATTTCGGAGGAGCCTTCCACGTGGCTCCAAATGGCCGACTGGTCGACAGCATGCCGTTGGGGCGCGGTGGAATGCTCACAATTGACCTCTAGGGAAACGCCGACCGGCGTTGCGTATTTTGGCTTGTCGGCGACGGCTACTGTGCCAGGCCCATGAAAAAACGCCGAAGCCCGCCATCATGGCGGGTTCGCGGCTCTGGAACTTTGCCACATGGTTCGGGATTGTCCGGGACCGCTCCTTTGAGGATTTTCAGGAAAGGCCTTGCACCGCCCTTGTCGGCCACAGCCGGACCATCGCCCGAGGGCACGTACGACCCCAAGCGCTGGATCGAGCCCGCGCCCCCGGGAACCGTCGTCTGGCGGCGCATCAAATCACGCTGGATGCAGCTTCGCCCCAGCCTTGTCGGTGTACATGCGCTTATCCGCCGTGTCGAAGATCTCGCGCGGCAGGCTGCCGTCCACCCCGTATGTGGCTACGCCTACGGCTACGCTCAAGATGGCCTCATGCTTCCTGTCGACCGGCGCCGCGCATACCAGTTCGCGGATGCGCGTCGCCACCTGCTCGGCTTCGGGCAAGCTGGCTCCCGGCAGGAGCGCGGCGAACTCGTCCCCACCGTAGCGACAGGCAACATCCCCGACGCGCAATCCGGCTATCAGGAGCTGAGCCAGGCGCTGCAGGCAGAGATCTCCGAAGGAGTGCCCGACGGCGTCGTTGAGCTGCTTGAAGTCGTTCAGGTCGATGACCAGCACGGAAAACGGCGAGCCCCTGGCGGCGGCGGAGGAACACATCTGCGAGAACTGCTCTTGAAAATAGGCGTGGTTGTAGAGGCCGGTCAGACCGTCGCGCATGGAAAGCGATCGCAGTTCGGCGTTCAGCCGCTGCACGCGCTGGCGCTCCATGCGCAAGCGGCCCGAGAGCAGGCCCATGATCACGCTGGGCGTGATGACGAACGCCGCCGCCAACAGCTCGGTATCCATCTCCGTCATGTGGATCACGGCGTTTCGTGCACCAACGTTCGGGGAGAGGAAGACGAGCAAAGACACCAGGAGTCCGGTGACTACCCCGCCGACGATGCCGCCGTAGTAGGCGGACACGGCGGCGGGAACGACGAGCAGGGTGAACCCAAGTTCGCCGTACGGCCACGCAAACGCGTGATGGATCACCACCGCGGCGCCGACGGTCGCAATCGCCAGTCCGAGAATGGCGGTGCGTGCCCTCGACGCAATGACAGAATCCAATATAGACCCCCGCTACCATTATGCCCCGTACATTTTTGCAACTGTCAACTGCGGCCACGGGCGATGCCGACCGCAAAATGGACACAACCCCCACAGCCAACGTGGGGTGAAGGGCCGGTTCCGTCACTTTGTAACCTTTTGCGGCCGCCCACTCAGAGACCGCACGCTTCGGGCAGACTATCCTCAACGTGCACCTGGGGAGGTTGCCCGATGAAAAAGAGACGACCGTTGCCTCTGCGACCGGAGTCGCTCCTGCTGGTGGCAGCTGCACTCGGAGGTTGGGCGGTCTGGCGGATGGTGGAACGACGTCTGACGCCGACAAATCCTAAGCTCGCCTTGCGCTATGGCTTGAACCTTACCCGCGGCCCGCGCCGTGTGCTCGCAGTGAGCGCACACCAAGACGACCTCGAGCTGTTCGCCGCGGGAACCCTGCGCCTTCTCGCATTGGCCGGCAGTTCCATCACGGCCGTCATCGCGACCGGCGGGGACCAGCAGTACACCAGCGAGCGTACCCTCGACCAGATCCGGGAGCAGGAGGAGCGGGACGCCGGTACCATTCTCGGCTATGACGATATCCGCTTCCTGCGATTCACCGATCTGAATCTCGCCCACAATCCGAGGTTTCAGCCCGACCTCGAGGCGATCTGGAATCAAGTGCGGCCGGATCTTGTCTTTTCGTTCGATCCAACAGCGCCGTACCGGTCCGCCGTCCACCCCGACCACCTTGCCGTCGGCCGCGCCGTATTGAACATCAGCCGGGCCCTCGGGGACGATGCGCCGGACATCGTGTTCTACGGCTCCCGTGACCCGAACGTCCTCGTAGACATCTCCCAGGTCGTAGCCGACAAGACCGAGGCTATCCGAGCCCATCGCAGCCAACTTACCGGCTGGAAGCGCTACTACAACCTCGCGACGCGCCTGCAGACGCGACTCGCAGGGAGGCCCGTGTCCGTGAAGTATGCGGAGCCGCTTCGCTACCTGAGCCTGCCGCCGCTGCGCGACGAGTCGTACCTTGAGAATTGGGCGGCCCAGGAACCCGTGATCCGCTGAGTGTTGCCCAAGGAGGCCGCGCGCAGGGCCCGGGGCGATCTGCTACTCTCGACGGGAAACAGGCTCCTCGCGTTCGCCGCGCATCCCGACGACCTCGAATACTATATCGGCGGCAGTCTCGCCGCATATGCGGCGCGCGGCGGGCGCGTCACGGCTGTGCTCGCGACCGACGGTGATCGCGGCGGGCGCCGCCTGGCTCTCGGCAAGCTGCGGCGCAAGGAACAGGAGCAGGCGGCAGAGATTCTCGGCTATTCCGAGGTGCGGTTTCTCGGCCTCCCTGATCGCGGACTCCGGCATCTGCCGGTGCGGCTCCGTGAGGAGGTCGGGACGATCATGGCCGAATGCCCTGCAGACCTCGTACTGACCTTTGACGGGTCGAAGCCGATGCCCCCTTATGTCCACCCGGACCACGTCGCCATAGGACTAGCCATCCTAGCGGTTCTTGGCCATCTGGAGGAGGCGCCTGACCTCTATCTCTTCCACACGCGTTCTCCGGACACCGTCATTGACGTCTCGGACTTCTGGGATCTTAAGCTCGGGGCACTGCGACAATATCGAAGCCAGGCACGCGGCGAGCAACTGCCCCGCGCGGCGCGCCCACTTTGGCGGGCATTCTCAGGAGACGTGGGCTTTCCGGCGATTCCCCGCAGGGAGAAATTTCGACGAGTGTTCAAAGCGGAAATTCACAAGCATGGTCAGATCTGAGAGCTGCAAGCCTGCTATACCCTCTGGATTCCTCAAGCATTGTGTCGGTCCGCGGTCTTCCGCCCCGGCTCCCGCACCGTTTTGGCGATGCCGCTGGTCGTCGGACGCAACGGTCCGACCGTCTGATGTTCCCATAGCTGGCCGTGGCGGTGCCCCCGTTTGCGGTAGCCTGGTCGACCCCGTCCACCGTGAC
>JAJYNV010000060.1 GCA_021786135.1 Bacillota bacterium | reverse complement strand
CGACGCCATCGCTTAACGAGCCTTTCAAAGAGCGGCGATACCCTGGCAGCGCACGGTTCTCGAAGGAGTGCATCTCGTGCTTCTCCAGCAGATCATTGCGAACGAGTGGATTCGAGCCGTCTACCAGCCGATCGTGCGACTCTCCGACCGCGCGCTCTACGCCCACGAAGCTCTAGCCCGCGGCCCTGCAGGATCCCTCCATAGTCCAGCCGCCCTGTTCCATGCGGCCTCCGAACAGGGTCTCCTCTTCTCGCTGGATCTGGCTTGCCGGACTGCGGCCTTGCGCGAGAAGCCCCCGGGCACCGTCTCTCTCAACGTCGAGCCGCAAAGCCTCCTGGATCCGGCCTTCAAGCGCGGTCTGACGGCCCAGGTTCTAGCGAGCCTCGGGGTCTCACCGCACGAGGTGATCTTCGAGGTGACCGAGCGCATCGCCATCTCGGACTACGGCCTGTTCCGCCGCACCCTCGACCACTACCGCTCTCAGGGGTATCGTGTCGCGCTCGATGACGTGGGCGCAGGTTACTCGAATCTGCGCCTCGTGGCGGAGGCACAGCCGGAATTCATCAAGATCGATCAGGGGCTGGTGCAGGGCATCGCCCACGCGAAGTCCCGCCGCGCGGCCATCAGCGCTCTCGCCCGCATGGCCGAGGAGTGCGACTCCCTCGCCATTGCCGAGGGAGTCGAGACCACGGAGGATCTGCTCGTGCTTCTGGACCTTGGCGTCCCGCTCGCACAGGGGTTTCTCCTGGGCCGGCCGGCACCAGCCGTTCCCCCGATGGCCGCCGTAGTACAATAGCCTGACACGCCCATTGCGCGGCCGGCCCTACCCGCCTGGGTCAGGGCAGCGGAACCTAGCCCCGGGGCGAGCAAAGCCAAGGTGCGCCAGCTCTCTACGGCGCACCTTGGCGACTTTGCATCAGACGAGCCTGCAGGCTCGATTGCTAGATGGCTTCCGGCCGGTCGATGAGGCGAAGCCAACTCCCGTCGGATTGGCGCACGACGACCTGCACCCGCGTACCGTGCCCGTCCGCGGAAGGGGTCGCGGTCAGGGCCACGTCGCCCGCGCGCAACGTGGGCAACGGCTGCTCGGCCCGGAACTGCGGCCTGCTCGCCACCATGTCTTGGAACAGTGCCAGCATCGCGCTGCGCCCCACTGTCAGCTGCCCCGGCGGGTACGCCATGACCGCGTCGGCCGTGTAGAGTTCCGCCATTCCTTCGGCATCGCCAGCGTTCGCCCGCTCCACGAAGAGACGCGTCAGATCCTCGGGCCGCATCGCTCGCCCGCGCTCGCCTGCCACCATCGACCGCCTGCCTTTCTCCATACTGTCGGGCGCTGCCCATCTCTTGCGGTACCATGATCGAACCATGTCCCGCGTAGAGGATGGGCAGGCAGAAGATCCTTTATGGAACTGAGACAACCGCGCTACTTCGTCACGGTGGCCAAATGCTCCCCAGGGCAGCGGAGCGCCTGCACGTCGCCCAGCCGGGCGTCAGTGCTGAGGTCTGGAACTCGAGCGGGATCTGGGTCAGATCCTGCTGGATCGTTCCTCGCGGTTCATCTCCCCTTCCCAGGCCGTGCTCCCCTGGGCCATCGCCACGCCGCCCCTGCGGGCGCAGCTGGCCGCCGACGCCTGAATCGTGGAAGCAACACAAGGCACCATGGGCAGCTCCGCTATCCGGCAAAATAGCCCATGGTGCCTTGGGACTGCGACGCCCTCTGAGCCTTCCCCCGCGTGGCCTAGAGCGGAATCTCCGCTGCAGGGACGACGCGGATGCGCCGATCCTCGATTGCGATCTGCGCCAAGGTGCGGTTGTGGTGGGCGATGATCGTCTCCACCGGGATGTCCGCATCCGGGCCGGTGACATGGCCATCCGCAGCGAGCGTCACGTCGTAGCCGTGCGACAAGGCGCTGCGCACGGTGGTGTCGACGCAGTAGTCCGTGGCGCAGCCCACGATTGCGATGTGCTCGACGCCCAGGCCCTTCAGGTGGCTGTCGAGGTCCGTGTGCAGGAACGAATCGCTCGAGTGTTTGTGCAGAACCGCTTCGCCCGACCGCGGTGCGATGTCCGGCTGGATCGGCCAGTGCGGATGCCCCGGCACGAGGGTGTCGCCGGGCTCGAGGCTGTGGTGCTGCATGTAGATGACCGGAACGTCCCCCGCGCGGGCACGATCCAGGAGGCCGGAGATGTTCTTCAGCACCGAGCGGTCGAGCGGATCGCCGGGGTCGATCGTCCCCACCTGCACATCGATAACCAGAAGCGCCTGCGCCTTATCGGACAAGAGTGCTCCCCTCCTCTTGATTGGCGCTCAAATGTTCGCTAAAGTCGATCGCTTGTCCTTCGGCGCAGCACCGAGTGCTCCAAAACAGTGGCAGCGCGCCCGCCGCCTGCGTCTCAGGTTGCGGGCTCGGCACAGCGCGTGAGGCGGGCCGGACCCAGGCACGCAGGTCCCGCGATCTGGCCCCACGAAGCTCTGGTGCCTCTCCGCCTCCATCAGGCGGAAGCCTGCCCGCTCGTAGATGCGGGGGCCTCGACGAGCGCGATGTTGGCAGCATCCCCAGTCAAGCGGATCCCCCATGCGATCAAACCGGCCGCGGGCTTGGCTGGCGGCCGTCCCCGGATCTGCGGCCCGTCACCCAGCCGAAGATGCGACCGGCCGCTCCTCCGCCGCCCCCAGCGCTCCGCGCAGGAGGTGTAGCGCCTCCAGCACCGCAGCGCGGCGCTCCTCCGGAATCGCGTCCAGGATCGCCTCGGCCTGACTGTCCAACCTGTCCTGGAGCGATCGCGCGCGCTCTGCTCCCGCGCGCGTCAGCTGCACCAGGGCTACCCTGCGGTCGGAAGGATCCGGCCTGCGCTCCACATCGCCCGAGCGGCTCAGCTGCTCGACGGTGCGGCTGACCCATGCCACATCGCTGCCGAGGCGCGTGGCGAGCTGGGAGACCGGCAGGGCCTCGTCCGGGGCAAGACCGGTGAGAAGAAGACACTGCGTCTCCGAGGCGGGCCCGCAGCAGCTGAACGCCTGCCTCTGCACCCGGGCGAAGGTGCGCGTGACATCCCTGAGCAGATGCATCGTGGCTCTTCCGGATTCCATGCGCCGCACCAGACCTCCGTCATACGGTTGCCAACTACAATACTTGTAGCACACAATAATACGTCAGAGAAGGGGCCCCAGGTGCCGGCCGGCACCCGCCCGCATGCAAGAGCCCCGCTGCGGCTGCCACGCGGGCGACCCGAGACGGCCCCCTGCGCCGCCGGTCCGGGAAGAGGAGACGACACCTTGTCCAACGCGCGTCATTCCGCTGACATCTCCCTGCGCCCGGCCAGAATCGAGGATTGCCGAGCGGTCGTGGACCTCCTGGCGGCCGTGCATCTCCCGCCCGCTGGCGCCAGCGAGCACTGGTCCCGGTTCTGGGTCGCGGCGCGTGCAGGCGAGGTGCTCGGCTGCGCGGGGACCGAGCATCACGAGGATGCGTTGCTGCTGCGATCGGTCGCGGTGCATCCGTCGGCGCAGGGGCAGGGCCTGGCGGAACGCCTTTGCCTGCAGGTGCTCGAAGACGCGGCTGCGCAAGGCTTTCCCGAGGCGTATCTCCTCACCACCACGGCCGAGGGGTTCTTCGCCCGCTTCGGCTTCGCGCGCGTGCCGAGGTCCGCCGCGCCACGCGCCCTCCGCTCGTCGCCCGAGTTCCAAGGGGCTTGCCCCGATACGGCCGTCCTGATGCGCCTCGCCCTCAGGCGCCCACTGCCCTGGGTCCGGCGTGCCGGTCTGGAGGATGTCGCCGCGATCACCCGCATCCACAACCAGGGCATCGCGGACCGCATCGCCACACTCGACGAGTCGCCCAAAACGGAGGATGAACGGTACCGATGGCTCATGGGCCGCTCCGCGCGTCACCCCGTGCTCATCGCGGTGGCGGCCGGGGAGGTGGTCGGATGGGCATCGCTCAATCCCTTCAGCGCCCGCGAAGCGTACCGCCATGTCGCCGACCTCTCCGTCTACGTGGCGCGCGAAGCGCGCGCCACGGGCGTCGGCACCCTGCTGCTCGGGGAGCTCATCCGCCGGGCGCGGCAGCTCGGATACCACAAGCTCCTGCTCACCGCCTTCCCCTTCAATGAAGCGGGGATGGCGCTCTATGCCAAGATGGGCTTTCAGGCCGTCGGCGTGCTGCACGAACAAGGAACACTCGACGGGCGCTGGGTCGACACGATCATGATGGAGCAGATCCTCTGATCCGCCCGGAAATGCAGGCCTAGGGCCTCTCCTGCCCACTTGCCGCGGGGGGACAGGCGGGAGGGCCTTGGGAGCTCCTTCGCGCCACCTTCGGGCCACGTGACACCGGCCAGTCCGAGCTCGCGAGCCTCGCGTCGCGCCGTCCCGCCTCACCGGCCTGCCCTTGACCCTCCCGTTCCTGCGGGAGACGGCAGGAAGATCCCTGCTGCGCTCCCCGGCCCGGCCACGGAGCGGCCCCTAGGGATTGTCCTTTCGTCTGCCCCCGGGCCGCCTTGGGGCGTCTCTCGTGCCGGCTCCCCCTGCCTCGGGGCTGTTCGCCCGCCACGCCTGCTGCCCCCTTCCGGTGCACTATCCGCCTGCCGGTTCTTGCACGTTTACCGCCACCGCGAGCGCGGTGTAGGCCTGGCCGTCGTATACGAGACCGTTGAGCTGCCGGCCATGTCCCGCGCCCCCGTCGATGCCGATCCTGCCCTGTCCGAAGTAGACTGCGGCCGAGCCGTGCAGCCGCTCGCACGGGGTGTGGCCGAAGATCACCATGCGCCCGACGTCCGTGCTCCGGGAGAGGAACGGCTCGCGCATGGAGGTGAACTCCTCCCGCGTCGATAGGTGCCAGTCCGGAAGATCCGGGTTGAATCCGGCATGGACGGCGATGACGTCATGGTCCTCGTACCAGAGCGGCAGACCGCGCAGGAACGGCAGGAAATCCGCATGCGCCTGGACGATCTCCGCCGCGAGCTCCGGCATGTAGGCATAGATGGCGGGGAGCGCCCTCGGGGTGTCTCCTGACGCCAGGCAATCGATGAGCGCCTGGTCATGGTTGCCGAGGAGCGCGATGGCACCCCCCGCGCAAAGTTCCCGGACCAGGCGAAGGCAGCGAAGGCTCTCGCCCCCTGCCCCCACATAGTCGCCGAGCAGGATGAGGCGGTCCTGTCCCGCCTTGTACTCCATGCGTTCGAGCAGGCGCCCGAGGGCCTCCACCTGCCCGTGGATGTCGCTCACGAAGAGGCGCCGCCCTGAGACCATTGGAGTCCTCCTTCTCCCCGGCCGCTAGAGCATGGCTCCGCGCGAGCGCGAGCGCAGGCTCCACCACTGCACGGCGGCCAGGAGCACTACGGTGACGAGCAGAGTGACCACCGCCAGCGCCGCGGCATCGGGCAGGCTGCCCTGGAGGTACTGCCCATAGATGTAGGTCGAGACGAGCGTGCTGTTCGGTGGGCTCAAGAGCATCGGCACCACGAGATCCCGCATGGCGACGGCGAAGACCATCGTCCAGCCGGCCACCATGCCCGGCGCAAGCAAGGGGAGAACGATGCGGCGGGCGATCGTCAGTCTCCCGCCCTGGTGTACCCGGGCCGCGTCCCAGGTCGTGGCCGGCAGGCGGAAGAGCGCCGTGCGCACGTAGGTGAAGCAGAACGGGAAGAGCACGATCACGAATCCCACGGCCAGCATGCCACTCGTGTCATAGGGCGTGAAGGGCAGCCAGCGGGCGTTCCAAAAGAGGATGAGACCGATCGCGAGCAGCACGTCCGGGATGGCGTTCGGCAGCAGGCCGAGCCACTCCGTCCAGTGGACGAGGCGGGACGGCAGGAACCTGGCCGCCACAGCCAGGGCAAGCGAGAGCAGGAGTGCGGCCGTCGCGGCAAGCAAGGCGAGCCGCAGGCTGCTGAGGAGCGCCTGCCCGGCGACGCCGCCGGCGGCGAAGATGGCCGCATAGTGCGCGAGCGAGAGGTTCCTGAGCACGGCACCGTCGCCCTCGATGCGCAGGAGAGACGTCACGAGCAGGCTGCCCATGGGGATCGCGAGACTGAGCAAGCCGATGCCGCCCAGTCCCAGGGCCGCGAGATAGCGCACCGCCAGGGAGGGTGGTGCGGCGCGGTGGGCGGAGGTGCCGCTGTCCTGCACCAGGCGGGTGCGGCGCTGGTAGAGATCGTTTCCGTACCAGACGAGGAACACGACGAGGAGAAGCAGGGTCGAGAGCTGCGCGGCTGCGCCGAAATCGATCGGCCAGTTGGTCATCTTGAGGTAGATGGCGGTGGTGAGCACCGGGAACTGCACCATGCTGCCGAAGACGAGCGGAGCGCCGAACTCCCCGATCGTCTTCACAAAGACGAGCATCGTCGCGCCGAGGAGGCCAGGCGCCATCACGGGCAGCCAGACGCGCAGGATGCGGTAGGAGAGCGTGGCGCCATGCGCCCGCGCGGGGGGGTCGTAGCGGATGCGCACCGTCTCGATCGCCTGCAGCATGGCGATGAGCGAGATGGGAAAGAGGTGGAGCGCCATGATCAGCACGAGGCCCCAGAGCGAGAAGAAGGGTCCGCTCAGCCCGGCGAGGGCAGGGGCAAGGTGGCTCATGTAGCCGTTCGGGTCCATGAACATGATCCAGCCCATCGACATGAGGTACGGCGGTCCCATGAAGGGAACCAGGCTCAAGGTGCGTGCGAGGGGGTTCTGCGCGATGCCGAGCGCGGACATCGCCCAGGCCGTGAGGAAGGCGAGCGCCGCGCTCAGGAGGGAGACCAGGAGGCCCAGCACGAGCGTGTTGCGCAGGGCCTGCAACATTTCCGGCGTGAAGAGAGCGGCCCAGCGGTCCCAGAGGGGGGCCGCCTGTGCCAGCACGGCCAGCACGGGCGCCCCCATGAGGATCAGGAAGATGAGCAGCAGCGCGGGCTGCGGCAGGCTGCGCAGCAGGGCACCGGCCGATGTGCCGTGGCTTGGGTACAGAGCGCCCCTGCGGGATGCGAGGCTACTGGAGGGCGCTGTCAATGCTCGTGATGTAGGAGGCCTTGTGCTGCGCGAGATCCGCCCAGTTCACCGTCCAGGCGTGGATCCCCGAGAGCGGGACGCGCCTAGGGTCGGCGGGGTAGCCCTGGGCGCCGGGCAGGAGGTAGTTCTTCGCCACGATCGCCTGGCCGGCGTCCGAGAGGACGAAGTCCTCGAAGAGGCGCGCATTGGCGAGGTTGTGCGCGGACTTCAGGATCATCACGGGTCTCGGGTTCACCACGGTGCCTTCCTTGGGATAGACGATGCCGAGCGGCTCACCCTTCGCGATGTCGGCGTAGGCCATGTAGTCGACGCCGGCCAGGACCATGTCCTTGGCACCCGTGATGACCTGGTTGAGCGCCTCCGCGTTGGCCCCTTGCACGACTGCCCCGTACTTGCCGAGATCCTTGAAGTAGTACATGCCGAGCACCTGGGTCTGGAGATACCCGCCGACGAAGTCCACGGCGGAACCGGACTGCGCCGGATCCGGCATGACGATCTTGCCGTCCCACTGCGGGTTCAAAGCGGCCAGCCAGGTCTGTGGCGGGTCCTTGACCAGGTTCGTGTTGTAGGTGATGCCGAGGGCCGAGGCGCTGTAGGCGTAGTACATGCCCTGGGCACCCTTCCAGATCGCACGCTGCCCGTTCGTCGGGTGAAAGGGCTGCAGCATGCCCTCCTGCTGGAGAGCGTCGCCTGCGGACCAGTCCGCGAGCATGACGACGTCGGCGTGCGGGTTGCTCTTCTCCGCCTGGAGGCGTCCGAGCACCTTGCCGGTGGTGCTCTGGAAGAGCTGCACCTGGATGCCGGTGCGCTGCTCGAAGGCCGCCACAAGCTGATTGGCGAGACCTGCCGGGCCGGCGCTGTACACCACCAGCGTTCCGCCGGACGCGGAGGCCGCCGCCGGGTATGCGGCCAGGGCGAGAACTCCGAGGAGGCCAGCCGCCGCGGCAGCGATGGCCTTGCTACGCTGATTCATGGAAGGTTCAACCTCCTCTTTGCTCTGTGTCGGCCGGATCGTACAGGAGGCGCGACCGCTCGAGCCGTATGCCTAGCCGGACCACCTCCCCCACGGCAAGGGCCCGGTCGTGATAGAGGGACAGCTCGCCGATGTCCGGCACCTCGACGCGCAGTTCGTGCCTGCCGAGCACGAACTGGTGCCGCGTGATGTGGCCCTGCCATGCGGGACCGTCCTTGGCGGCTCCGTCGAGCAGCATGACAGCCTCCGGGCGCAGCAGGAGCCGACCGCCCGCTCCCGCAGGCGGCTCGGTGCCGGAGACGCCCGCGAGCGCCGTGCCGTCCTGGAGCACGACCCCCCCGGAAGCCGTGCCAAGGACGGGCAACAGGTTCGCGCGGCCGACGAAGGACGCCACGCGCACGCTTTGGGGCCGGTCGTAGATCTCGGCCGGCATGTCATACTGGAGCCCCCTGCCCTGGTCCAGGACAAGGATGCGGTCGGAGACCGCCATGGCCTCCTCCTGGTCGTGGGTCACGCTGAGGACCGTCATCTCGCTCTCGCGCAGAATGGCGACGAGTTCCTCGCGCACTCCCGAGCGGAGCGCGGGATCGAGACCGCTAAAGGCCTCGTCGAGCAGGACGAGCTTGGGACGCGCGGCGACGGCCCGCGCGAACGCCGTGCGCTGCTGCTGTCCGCCCGAGAGTTCATGCGGTCTGCGCTGGCCAAGCCCCTCCATGCGGAAGAGCCGCAGGGTGTCCTCGGCCCGCTGCAGGATCTCAGCCTGGGACCAGCGCACAAGGCCCCGCCTCTTCCGACTCCGGAGGGGGAAGGCGACATGCTCCCGGACCGTGAGGTGAGGCCAGAGTCCGAAGTCCTGGAACACCATGCCGATGTCGCGATCCTCCACAGGCTTGCGCACACCGCGCGCAGCGGAGAAGAAGACATCGCCAGAGCACGCGATCTCCCCGTCGTCGGGATCGTCAAGCCCTGCGACCACGCGCAGGAGGCTGCTCTTCCCCGCCCCGGACGGGCCGAGGATCGAGACGAACTCCCCCCGGCGCACGTCGAAGTCGACGTGGCTCAGGATCATCTGGCTGCCGATTGCCTTGCCGATGTTCCGGCACGAGAGATATGTTGACTGCATTCTGCCTCCTGCTTTTAGCATTCTGTGAAATACAGATGAAGGCAGCGTTGCGGGTCGACTGCGATTCGGTTAAGGGGCTGTCTCCCCGCACAGGCCGGCACCGGTCCAAAGGCTCGGGGCGCGCCAGCAGAGGAGAGACCCTGAAGAGAGTGGCAGGAGGTTCACGCCAGAATTGCGAACACTTGTACCGTAAACTTGGCTATCCGCCCGCTGGCAAATCGCCTGTGCGCAAGCCGATCAGGATAAGGAAGAACGGGGAGTCGAGCGATGCATCAAAAGCCCGACGCCGTGCGTCGAGCACTCGTAGTACATCTTGGGCTCGCCGGCCGCATACGCCTGCCCTTGGCGCAGACGGTGGCGGGCCTGGGCGCGGTGCAGATGGATCCGATGCGGGTCGTGGCGCAGGCACACCTCCTGACCATGCGCCTGCGTCGCGGCCCGACAACCGAAACGGCCCTGTCGCGGGCGCTCTCCTCCGGCGGCGTCTTCGAGGCGCGCCTGAAGGAGCGCTGCCTCGTCGCGGCGGAGGACCTCCCCGCCGCCACTACGGAGTTCCATCGCATCCGCGAGATGAATCTCCTCGGCGAACGCGGCCTGACGGACGTCGCGCGACACATCGTCGGCCTGCTCGAGCGGCGCGGCCGCTACAGCCGCGAACTCGCGACCGATCACCGGGTGGCGAGCTTCTGGGACCAGAACCCGGCCAGCATGAAGGCGACGACGATGGCCCTCGACATCCTCTCCGAGGAGGGTCGGGTGATCGTCACGGGGCGTAGGCGCGGGGAGCGGCGCTATGACCTGCCGGAGCGACTCTTCCCCGCATGGGAGCGCACGATCGCGGATCCCTCGCGCACGCGCAGGGAGGCGGGCCTGCACTACGGTCGCACCATGGGCGTCTTTGCGTCGAGCGATCCCTATCTCGGCTGGATCAGGAGCGTGCGCAGCGAGGGGGCCGCGCGCAGGGCCCTGATCGCGGATCTTTGCGCCGATGGCGCATGGGTGGAACTCGAGATCGAGGGCAGCGATCGCCCGTACCTCTGCACGAAGGCCTTCGCAGAGCTTTGCTCAGACCCGCCCGAGATCCGCGGCGCGCACATCCTGGCGCCGCTCGACAACCTTCTCTGGGACCGGCGGCGCCTCAGGGACCTCTTCCACTTCTCCTACACCTGGGAGGCCTACACGCCAGCGGCCAAGCGGCAAGTTGGGCCGTACGGCATGCCGGTGCTGCTGGACGGGCAGCTCGTGGGGGAGGTCGACGTCCGCAGGGATGCAGAAGGAATCCTGCGCTGGCGGCTCGTGGAGCGCGGGAGCGTGCGGGCATCCGGGCGTCGCCGCATCGAGCGCGCCATGGCGGCGCTCGCCAAGGACCTCGGCACGGAGGCGGCGGCCATGGCAGTGGGCGAGGCCCCGCACGACTGAAGCGGATTCTGGGTGAACCAGGCGGACTCGGCGACGGACCTGCGCCGCCGAGCAGGGCTCCTGCACGCCCGATGGACGTGCGGGCCCGGCAGGGTGCGGCCTGTGCGCTCATTGCGGCAAACCAGGGGATCCGCCCTGGCCGTTGCGTCGGAAACGTTCCCAGACTCCCCGAACCCGGCTCCAACCGCTCCGAATATGCTGGCACCAGACACCAGCTTCCGCAGGGGAGCAGTCGCGGTGACCCCGGCAACCCGATCGCCAGGGCGGACGAGGTGCGGAGGCTTGCCGCGCAGGTGTCGCATGAGATGGCGGCCAGCATGGGAGGGAGCGCACCATGGCATACTCCGTCAACTCGCTCCAACCGGGCGATATCATAGCCGTTTACGCCAGGGGTCCGTTCGGCGCCGCGGTTTCGTGGGCCATCGCCTGCCCCTACTCACACATTGCCGTGGTTTCAGACGGCCACCTCGTGGAAGCCTTGGCGCATGTCGTCAGGAGCCCGCTGGGCAAGTACCGGCGGACAGGCGACCACTACCGAATCCAGCTGAGCGATATCCAGCGTCAGGAGGTGGTGGCTGCGCTGGAGAGCAAGGTCGGCCAGCGCTACGGCTGGGAGATGGTTGCTCAGGACCTCGCGCGCGACATCCTCCACATTCCGATCGTGGTCCGTCTGAACTCGCGGACGCTCGACTGCTCGGGCCTCGCGGTGTGGGCGCTGGAGCAGGCGGGGGTCACGCTCACGCATGAGCCGGTGCCATCGCCAGCGTCCGTTGTCAACAGTCCCTTGCTCATCGGGCGCCGGCCGTGGGAGAGTGCGGCGGGGGTGTCGGCGTAGGACGAGCGGTGATCCCGTCACGCGCTACCCGCCACATCCGGAGGCCGGACGCCCTGAGGGGGTGATGCGCGCCCCGGAATCCGAGCCAGAGCCCCGAACCAGAGCCCCGAGCTGCAAATCGTGCCGAAGCAAATCTCCCCGGACCGCGCTGCGTCTCCCCGTCAGCAGCGCGCCGCGACGTGTACAACGGGGCGGATGTCGGTGCGCATGGGCAGGCCGCCCGCATCTGTTTAGGGCCTGCCGACGCCCGCCTAAGCCGGTGGCGGCGGGGACTGCTGACCGACCCCGATGCAGGTCATGACGATTGGCCTTGCTCTGGTGCTAGAGGACTTGGAAGGGCTCGATGGTAGCATGGCTGATCGAGTCAGTAAGACCATAGCGTTGCGCCTCTCGCAGGATCCGAAGGCGTATGCTAAACCCCTTGTCGACATGGGTGGACGCATACCCATGGCGGCGGTCGGCCTCTCCCAATCCCACGCCAGCGGGAAACCCGTACCAGCCAGATTATCAGGAGGAGTCGAGGCTTCCTATTATGTCGCTACGCACGCATAGGGCGCGCCTCTGGCGACCGGGCCCCGGCACAGTGTCAGGGTTTTCTCACGTTTCGCGGGACTTGTGCCTTGGAACGTTTCGATGCCTCCTGCGCGCCTCGCAGCGTCCCCTCTGCGGGAAGGCGCATGAGCTCTGGCAGGGCCGCGATGACCATGACATTCTGGGTCTCGCCGTCACTCGGATTCGGGGCGCTTGTAATCTGCCTGACCTTGTTGAGGTCCTCAAGGTAGTGCTCGTCGTCGAGTAGGCGCAGGGAGAGCATGCCAGTCTGCCGCGCGAACACGGCCCTCTCCCACTCCTCCGGCGTAAGGGCCGCGTAGCGCTTCGCCGCGCGCATGAAGATCTGCCCGAGGTGAGCGCAGAAGGCGGCCCAGTGCATCTGCTGTTCCGCAGGGGACAGCCCCTCGGAGGCGTTGTCGTGCCAGAGGGGGTCGGACATGCCCATGATGTCCCGGACCTTATAGTACTTCTCCACGTAGGACGGACCTGGCACGATGCGCGGTTCCGCAAGCACTCCTAGGCGGTTGAGGGCGCGGATGTGGTGGTATACGTTGTTGACGCTCAGCTCCAGGCGCCTCGCGATCTGGGTCGCAGTGAGCTCACCTGCCGCCGAGAGTTCGAGCAGGATGCTCGCACGAGTCGGCTCGGACAGGGCCTCGAGGTAGCTGCGCAACAGGGTCTTGGCATCGTCCATGATTGTACTTTAGCACATGCCTGTACCACATCCTTTTAATGCTATCATAGTGCCACTTCTATAGTGAGGTGACGCTATGAAAGGACCGATCCGGCTTCCCGCTGCGGTGCTCGCCGTCATAGGCACCGGCACGCTAAATTCTGTCGGCACATCAATCGTCAGTCTCGCGGTGATCTGGCTTCTGACGGGGCTATCCCATTCGGCCCTGGACCTCGGCCTCTACTTCATGATCATCGAACTGCCCTATCTGGCGCTCCTTGTACCCGCAGGTGTCTGGGCAGACAAAGCGAACCGGCGCCGTCTCGCCTTGTCTGTCCTCTTTCTCCGCATTCTCGCCACCCTCGGCATCGCCTTTCTGGCGCGCCTCCATCACATCGGATGGCCCATGATCGCGCTCGCGGTCGTAGCGCAGGAAGCCGCCAGCGCCGTCCTTCAACCGGCGTACACATCATGGCTCTACGGCATCGTACCGCAGGAAGGCTTTGCGCCTCTGAGTGGGTGGCAGCAGACAGGAAACAACGTCGCGAACCTGCTCGGCCCCACCCTTGGCGGAATCCTCGTGGGACTCTTAGGTATCCCCGGCACGATAGTCGCGGGAGCCGCGGCCGCCCTGCCTAACTGGTTCGGCATCGCTCTCAACCGCCTGCCGGAGCGTTCGCGCCCTCAGGAGACCGAAGCGGAACACAACGGCTTCGCAAGGGGTTGGCAATTCCTGCGCCAACATCCAGGCCTCCTCGCCATGGTGCTGTTCTTCTCCCTCACCAACGGCCTCAACAACGTGGAGGCAGTGCTTGTGCCGCTCCTGGCGCGCCTCGTCCTCCATCTGCCAGCGTGGCAGTTCGGCCTTCTCTCGACCGCCTTCGGCGGTGGTGGCCTCGCTGGGGCATGGCTGGGGGTGCATCTCGACAGGGCGCAGCCTGGCAGACTTGGATGGGCGTTTGGCGCCATGGCCGTGTTCGCCCTCGCCATCGTGGCGATGGGTTTCGCTGGCGATGGAGCCGAGCTCGCCCTATCCTATCTCGTGCTCGGGCTCTCCTTCACCGTCGCAGAGGTCATGACGAATGTGCTCTGGCAGCGGATGGTCCCAGACGATCTCCGTGGGCGAGTGCTAAGCACAATGGGTACCCTCGCGAGGAGCGCCAATCCCCTAGGCTACGTGCTCGCCGGCTGGCTAGGCGCTTTTCTCGGCGTGCGTGCCGGGCTCTGGGCGGGAGGCAGCGCGATTCTCCTGCTGACTGCTACCGTGAGTCTGCTTGGTCCCGTGCGTTCGCTCGGCGCGAGTCTCGCTGTCAGCCAGGGCGAGGATTGATCGAGCAGGCACCCGGAGGGTTGAGGCCCTGGGTTTAGGAATGTCTTGCGACCCGCGTAGTCGACACTCCGGGGAGGGCGTCTGTTGCCATGCACAGGGGATCGCCCGGCGTTCTCGAATCCTGGGGACAAGAGATGCGATGGAGGTCCAGCTGTGCACGGAGTGCTGTTCATTGGACATGCCAAGCTGCCGATGGGGTCGGCAGCCCGGGACATTTCGGAGATCCTGGCCTTTTCCTGCATCGTGGACCCGAAGTACGGCGTCATCCTGGATGTCAGCGACACGCTCCTCACCGACTCCGCCAAGCTCCTGCTGCGTGACGTCCTGATCGGACAGAACCTTCTCGAAGGTCTCGACGTCGCGGTCGAGGAGCTCAGGATGCGTTATCACGGGGCCGCACTGCCGGCCGTCGAGGCGTGCATCAAGGACATCCAGGGACAGTGGCGGCGGTGGGTCGAGCAAGGTGAGCGCAGCCACAATGCACCATAGACCACCGAGGAGGAATCCTCCGCAGGAGGTCGAATCTGCGACATCGTGGCGATGCGGCCCAAAAGGACCGTAGCCTGCGGCGAAGGATCCCTGCCGGGAGCCCGTCCCGCCGCGTAGAACCGCGCGATGCACTGAGACTCCTGCTTTGGGGCACACCCACCCCGATTGCGCATGAGTCCGCCAGTGAAGCCTTTGGGCTTTGCCTGGCGGCCTTCGCGTATTCGGGGTGATTTTGCTTGCTGAAGAGCGTCCCTGCCGTCCTCATGCGCGGCGGCACGAGCAAGTGCGTCGTGGTGCGCCTGGAGGATGTTCCTGCGGAGCCCCGCGCGAGGGAGCAGTTTCTCCTGCACATGATGGGAAGTCCCGATCCGCGTCAGATCGACGGCCTCGGCGGCGGTGTCTCCACGGCCAGCAAGGTCGTGATGGTGCAACCCTCGACGGCGGAAGGCATCGACGTCGAGTACACCTTCGCGCAGGTGTCGGTGCAGGAAGCCAGGGTCGACCTGCGCGGCAACTGCGGCAACTGCGCCTCGACCGTAGGGCCGTTCGCGGTCGCGGAGGGGCTCGTGCCAGTGCGCACGCCGATGACCGAGGTTCGCATCTTCAATACGAACACGCGTAAGTTGATTGTCGCAGAGGTGCCGACCGACGAAGCTGGCCCCATGGAGACAGGCGACCTTGCGATCTCTGGCGTGCCCGGCACCGGCGCACCGCAGCTTTTGTGGTTCCATCATCCTGAGAATACGAACGGCCACGGCCTCCTCCCGACCAAAAACGTGGTCGACATCATCGCCACCGCCGTAGGCCCCGTGCGCGTGACCTTCATCGACGCCGCCAACCCCGTGATCTTTGCCGCGGCGGAAGACCTCGGCATCGCAGGCACAGAGGTCGACCCGATCGACCTCTGGCCCAGGGAAGTCCGCCAGGCGCTCGAAGAGGTGCGCGGCTTCGCAGCGGTAGCCCTTGGCCTCGCACGGGAGCCCCAGGAGGCCGCAGAGGTCTCGCGCAATATCCCCAAGGTGGGGGTCGTGCGCCGGCCGGTCGCCTACCGCGACATCTACGGCCGCGAGGTGCCCGCAGCCGACCAGGATGTCACCGCACGCATCCTGTCCATGGGCACCCTGCATCCCGCCTTCGCCTTGACAGGCGCCATGGCGCTCACCGCCGCCGCGGCCGTCGCCGGCTCGGTGGTGCATGAGGCCACTATCCCGGCCTCCCCGGACGAACTTCGCATCGGACATCCCTCAGGGGTGCTCCCCATACGGCGCCGCCTCTCGTCGGAAGGCTCTCTCCTCTCCCTCGGGATCCAGCGGACGGCACGCCGCCTCATCGCCGGAACCGCCTACGTACCGGTCGACGCGTGAGAGGTGGAAGGGGTCGTCTTGGGTCGCAGCTCCTGACGCCGCGTGGCTCGGGAGACGCCGAATGCGCCGCAGGAGGAGGTGGAACCGGGCCGACCTGAGAACCGCAGTACGATCTCCTGCTTGGCATGATTGGACTTGAAACGGAGGGACATTCATGGCCTCGTCCCAGACCGCGGTCAACGCTGCCGGTCGCCTGGACCGCCTGCCGATCTCCAAAGTGCACACGGCGGTCCTCGTCGCCCTGGCCTTTGCCTACTTCTTCGAGCTGGGCGACCTCAACACGTTCTCGTACGCCGCCCCGGCCCTGATCACGACCTGGGGTCTGCAAGTCAGCACGATCGGATTCATCACCTCCGCCTCCTTCCTCGGCATGTTCCTCGGCGCGACCCTCGGCGGCTGGGTCGCCGACCGCATCGGCCGCAGGGTATCGCTCCTCTACATGATCGCCTGGTTCTCCATCTTCTCCCTGCTCAACGCCATCGCATGGGACCCCGTCTCGCTCGGAGTGTTCCGGTTCCTCACCGGTGTCGGCCTCTCGGCGATGACCATCGTGGCCAACACCTACATCAGCGAGTTCTTCCCGAACACCTCGCGCGGGCGCTACCAGGGCTGGGCGATGACGTTCGGCCTCTTGGGCATTCCAGCGACCGCATGGTTCGCGCGGCTCATCATCCCGCTGGCCCCCTGGACCTGGCGTCTCGTCTTCGTCTGGGGCGCACTCGGCGTCATCTTCCTCCTGCTCGTCATGCGGCTTGTGGAGTCCCCGCGCTGGCTCGAGAAGCGCGGCTACCTCGACCGCGCGGAATCCGCCCTCAAGCAACTCGAGAGCGAAGTAAAGGCCGAGAAGGGCAGCCTGCCGGACGCGGAGCCGTCGAAGGAGCCTGTGACGGCTCGCGTACCTCTCAGCGAGCTCTTCAGCGGCCGCTACCTTTCCCGTACGGTTGTCCTGCTCTTCGCCTGGGTCTTCCAGACGCTCGGCTTCTACGGCTTCGTCTCCTGGGTCCCGACCTTGCTCGTGGCGCATGGC
>JAJYNV010000041.1 GCA_021786135.1 Bacillota bacterium | reverse complement strand
GGACCTACGTCTGGATGCCGATCAACTACTTCACTGCCACGCGGTTGATGCTGGCATTGTCGATGGACCGGTACCTCCCCGCCTCCCTCTCCAAGGTGCATGAGCGCTACAGCACGCCGCACATAGCCATCCTGACTGCGTTCGTGCTGGGCGAGGTTGGCATGATCCTCTACGTCGTCGGCATCCTGTCGGTGATCACCCTGCTCTGGGCGGGTGTACTGATGTTCTCGGTGACCGGACTGGCGGCCATCCTCTACCCTTCTCGCCTCCCTGCGGTCTGGCAGGCGCATGGGGGGCGCAAGCTTCTTGGCATCCCCACTATCCGCATCTGGGGCATCCTGCTCATCCCGGCGATGCTGATTACCCTCTGGATTCTCTGGAGCGACCCAGCTGTGGGAATCGGCCGTAGCTGGCTTCAGATCGGGCTCAATACCGGTCTTCCGGTGAGCGGTGTCATCCTCTTCGTGTTGATCTGGGCAATCCGTCGGCGATCCGGTGTTGACGTACGCCTCTCAGCGGCCGAGATCCCTCCGGAGTAAGGGTGGCGCGCGAACTGCGACTTAAGCGCCTTCATGAGGCTATCGTCCAGCAAGGGTCGATTACCGTCGGAGACGGTGCCAAGAAGCTCAACGTGTCGGTAGAGACGCTCCGGCGCGACCTGCAGCAGCTAGCCAATATGGGACTTGTCATCCGCACCAGGGGCGGCGCCGCGGCCCCGGGGGTGGCTCTGACAGAGGTTGACCTCAGCCTCCGAGCCACTGAGCACCATGGCGAGAAGGTCGCCATGGCTCGGCTAGTGGTCGACCGGCTCGTCGAAGATGGTAGCTGCATTGCGCTCGATGCCGGGACCACCACCCTGGAGATCGCCCGGGCGATACGTGGGAAGAACTTGCTCGTCGTCACCAACAGCATGGCCGTGGCCAACGAGCTATCACAGGCGCAATGCCGGGTGATGGTCCTGGGAGGTGCGCTGCGGGGGCGCTCGCTGAGCACGGTAGGCCCACTGGCCGAGAGGGCGGCCCGCGAGTTCCACTATGATCTGGCTCTGGTCTCTGCGCCAGCCATCTCGGCGGAGTTCGGCCTCATGGATACGGACCTCGAGGCGGTGGCCATCAAGCGCAGCCTGCTCCGCAACGCGGTGCGCAAGTACGCTGTCCTCGACTACAGCAAGTTCGAGCGTACCGCGTTCACGAGCATCTGCGGTCTGGACGCGCTGACCGGGCTGGTCACCGACGCCGGAACGGCGCCCGAGGTGCTGGCACCATACGAGGCAGCCGGTTTGGAAGTGCTCATTGCCCCGGGGCGGGGTGATGACAACAGTGATTCTGTGGAGATGACCCCATGATCATCCAGTCGGGAGTAGCCACTTTCTTCGGCCGCCCTCAGCGTCCGTTGGACAGCCTCGGGGACGCGAAGTGTGCGCTCGTCGGCATTCCTTGGGACGAGGGGAACGCCGGGCGCAACGGCGCCAACTACGGTCCTCGCGTGATGCGAGACGTCTCCAGCTGGTTCCTCTCGTACGATCCCCAGCGGGACTTCGATCTCTGGGATCACCTGCCGGGCGTCGACGTGGGCGACATCGACGTGGTGCCGCCCAATGCGGAGGCGACCGTCAACGCCATCAGCGAGCGCATCGCCACCATCGTCAGACAGGGCGGCCTGCCCATCTCGATCGGCGGCAACCATGCCGTGGCCATCGGATGCTCTCGGGGCGTGGCTCCATCGCTCGGCTCGATGGGCTATCTGAGCGTTGACGCCCATCTGGACACCGCCCCCGACTGGGCAGGCGAGAAGTTCTCCAGCGGCTGCCCCACCTACCGGGCCACTGAGATCCCCAATGTGGATCCGAAGAACGTTTGCGTCTTCGGCGTCCACGGCTGGCTCAATCCCCGTTCCCAGGTCGACGCGGCGAGGGAGCTAGGGGTCGGTTGGTACGGGATGGACCGCATCGAGGAGATGGGGGTTGACCAGGCCATCGCCGAGGCCATCGACCGGTGCACGAACGGGGTGTCGGGCCTCTACGTGACCTTCGACATGGACTCGATCGATGCCTGTTCCTTTCCTGGCACCGGGACGCCGGAGCCGGGCGGACTCACCTCGAGAGAGGCGATTAGGGTGGCACGTGCCCTTGGCCGGGCCCGGCCGGTCGGCTTCGATGCAGTCGAGATCGCACCGATCTACGATCTCTCGGGGATCAGCGCCAGGCTCGCCTGCGCGGTCGTGATGGCGTTTCTCTCGGGATGGTGCGAGGGGCAGTGATGACAAGCCCCCTGACCGGAGCGCCGAACGAGGTTGAGCGCCTCTTCGGAAGACGCGATGCCCTTGTGGGAATGATCCACCTGCACCCCCTACCTGGCTCGCCGCGTTATGATCCGGCCCAGGGGATGCGCCTCACCCTGAAGGTGGCGCTGGAAGAGTCGGAGCTCCTCATCCGGGCTGGATTTGATGGTCTCATCATCGAGAACGCCTGGGACATCCCGTTCTTGCCACCTGACTCCGTCGGGCCTGAGACCGCGGCCGCGATGGCGGTGGTGGTCAAGGCGATCAAGGACGCGATGGCTGTCCCGCTGGGTGTCAACTGCCTCGGCAACGCCGTCGAGACCTCGATTGCGATCGCGGCCGCGGCCGGGGCCGAGTTCGTCCGAGCCAATCAGTGGGTCAACGCCTACGTCGCCAACGAGGGGCTGATCAACGGCCGGGCGGGTGCCTGCACGCGATACCGGCACGCCATCGGGGCCGACCAAGTGAGCGTCTGGGCAGATGTCCAGGTCAAGCTCGGCAGCCACGCCATCACCGCCACGTACTCGGGCGACGCGAACTTCCTGACCTCCACCGGCAGCCTGAGCCAGGTGGTCGGCAGGGCGGCGACGACCCTTGCGCTCACCTCCCAGGCGGTGCCGGTGACGAGCTGCACGACGTCGCAGCCGGGCGGTGGCCAGAGCTGCGCGAACGCCCAAAACTACGGCCACG
>JAJYNV010000428.1 GCA_021786135.1 Bacillota bacterium | reverse complement strand
CACCAGACACGTCTGCTGCCCCAAGGGGTCGAGGCCGGAGCTCGGCTCGTCGAGGACCAGCAGGTCGGGTCTGTGCTGCAGCGCCGTGATGAGGGCGACCTTCTGCTTGTTGCCGCGCGAGTAGTCGCGGTACCGGCGCGACAGGTCGACATCCAGACGCTCTGCCAACTGTGCCTGATAGGCGCGGTCCACGCCGCCGTGGAGCTTGCTGAAGTAGTCCACCGTCTCGCGCCCCGTGAGCCGGTCGTAGAGGGAGAACTCCCCCGGCAGGTAGCCGACGCGCCGATGGATGGCGACGCTGTCGGACCGGGAGTCCAGGCCGAAGATCCGCGCCGTTCCCGCGGTCGCGCGGACGGTGTCGAGGAGGATGCGGATGGTGGTGGTCTTGCCCGCGCCGTTGGGCCCGAGGAACCCGAAGACCTCGCCGGCTGCGACCTCGAACTCGACCTGCTCGATGCCCCGGTGGCCTCCGTAGTGCTTGGTGAGGCCGAGCGTCTGGATGACTGGGGCCATGGCACTCTCCTGGGGTTGGGGCGTGGGGCTCATGCGAACCACGCACGGACCACCGCGTCGTCGATGAACGAAAGCTGCTCGGGTGGCGCCCCGAGGACGCGGGCCATCGCGTCACTGAAGGCGGTGAGGGCGGCCGCGATCGCGTCGAGAGGGACCGTGCCGGCCTGCCTCTCCAGGTACAGCCGGCAGGCCAGATCCTGAGCTCCTAGGAGCAGGGTCACGATGACCCGAGTGCTCGCCTCGGGCGAGGTGACTGCGAACGTACCCTCGCGCACGCCCTGGGCGATGACGGCGCGCAGGCGCGGCACCAGCGTTGAGTCCAGCTGCACCCGGAGCTTGTCGCGTACCAGGGTGTTCTCGTCGGAGAGCCAGACGCGGACTAGGGCGAGGACGAGGTCGCGGCGCTCCGACTTCCATGCGATCATCCCACCGAAGAGCCGGCGCAATTTCTCGGGCGCGGGCAGCGACGCGTCCGCCAGCACTCTCTCGGTCGCATCGAAGGCGGCGACGACCATCCGCTCGACGACCCCGTCCAGCAGCGCGGTCTTGGAGGGGAAGTAGTGATACAGCGCTCCCCTGGACGACCCCACCGCGGCGAGCACATCCTGGATGCTCATCTGGTCGTAGCCGACCCTCTGGATTAGGGTCTGGGCGGCATCGAGGTAGGCATCACGCTTCAGCGCGTGGTCTTCCACATCCACCGTACGTGCCATGGATGGATCTCCCCAATTGATAGACCGACTGTCGGTCTATCAATAGCATGGGTGTCTGTAGCCCGTCAAGTGACATGTCCAGGCGGCGCGTGCCATTGGCCTTGGCAGCTCCCCATTGGCCCTGCGGGGCCGGGCGGCCCGCGGCGCCCATCTCGGTGGCCGAGTTGCAAGCCTTCATCCCTGAAGGGGTCGAATTCGGCTGTCACGATCAGGCTGGGAGGCAGCACTCGCGCGATAAAGTACTCGACCATGTCATACACGATCCGGCCGCTCGACGCCGTTACCTGGGATGCCTTCTCGGAGCTTGTGGAGCGCAACAACGGGATCTTCGGCGGGTGCTGGTGCATCGGCTACCACCCAGAGTGCGGACAGCGCGGGCTCAGCTATCGGGCGGTCAAGGAGGACCGGGTCCGGACCGGTCGTGCTCACGCTGCCCTCGTCTTCGATGGTAGCGGTGCCGCCCAGGGGTGGTGCCAGTACGGCAGCCCCGAGGAACTCTCAAACATCAAGCACAACCGCGAGTACGCGAAGGACGCGCCGCCACGCCCGGACTGGCGGATCACTTGCTTCTACGTCGACAAGGGACATCGCGGCCAGGGCTTAGCAAGGGCGGCGCTGGAGGGCGCCCTCGATCAGATCGCTCACTCAGGCGGCGGGCTGGTCGAGGCCATCCCCGAGGTGACCACCGGCCGCGAGGCGCCGGGGCGGTTCTTGTTCAGCGCAACCGTCGAACTCTTCGAGGAGTACGGATTCACGCGCGGTCGCCAGGTTGGCAAGCACGCATGGATCGTGAGCAGAGTGCTCGATCCAATGTGACCGTTTGCTGGCGCGCCGCTGCCGAGTCCTGGTGTCTCTGCCCGCCAAGCGGCCAGCGCCTCGGGATGCTTGGCGATGGGCGGTAACCCGGGACGGCGATTCCCGCGCGGTCACCCTGGGCTCATGGGACCAGAGGTGGGAGCGGCAGTCGCCCCCCGTCCTGCGGCCTCGCCCGGAAACGAGTCTAGGTCCGGCCCGGATCGTAGAGGGCCATAACGGACCGTTCCCCTGCCGCCCGAACTCTCGTCACGGGGTCACCCTGTAGCGCGACCACCGCCCCGATGGCATCCTCAACGTGGTGCCGAGCGATCACCTTGGCCGCCATCTCGCGGACCCGCCACGCCTCGTCCCTGGTCGCCTGAACGATCGCTGGCGCCGCCTCTTTCTCCCATGCGTAGAGGAGTCCGCGGCACGCCCATACCCGCGGCCAGTAGCCGTTCCTGCCTCCCGCTCCACCACCGAGCACGTATTCTGCAGGCGGTCCGCCCAGCGCCAGCACCAGGGCATCGTCCACTTCCCGTCCCTGGAGCAGGTGAACACATCCCGAGACCACCGCTGACTTTCCCCTTCGTGCGCACTCGGCCTCTATGCTCTGCCGCGGGGTCATCCCCCAGATGCTTGCCATAGCGCCAGTGTGCCAGGATCGGACCGCAACCGGACTAACCTTCCGCAGCGGGAGCTCTGGCCACTCCAGCCTCGCCGGAAGAGCGTCAATGGAGCCTCACGGGGTCGTGCGGTGCCCGTTGATAAACCAGAGCCTATGCCGCGCCGGGGCGGACGGAGCTGCTGGTCACCCAAGCCCACTCCATCCTGGCAATGGCTGCCCTGGCCAGAAGTTCCGCGAGTCTAACCAAGGTGCGCACCCTGGGCGCTCTGCCCACGGTGGCCACCCCGGAGAGGTGGCCACCGTCGAACCCGCTGGTGGCACACGA
>JAJYNV010000331.1 GCA_021786135.1 Bacillota bacterium | reverse complement strand
CGATCTAGGACGCCGCTGCTCGCGAGCAGTCCTCCGGCGACCACCTGTACCTTGACCTGACCGTAGGGGAAAGCTCTTCGGACGGCGTCGAGATCCACCTTTGCGTGCTCCGCCGGGACGCCCAGGGTGACTTCCACCTGCATCCTCAAAATGTCGCCCTCCGGCAGCACGCTGCGGATGCCTGGCATGGAGTTGTGACCGATCGCGTTCCGGCAGGCCCGGACGCAGGCGGACGAGACGTCCTGCCCGTGCAGGTCGATGCCCTGGCCGACTTCGATGAACATCACGCGTTTCAAGCAAATCGCCTCCCAGTCGTTTTCATCCTCCCGCACCAGGGGTACGGGCGCAACCGTGGCACCGACATGCGGCGAAGCTCCCTCCATGAGTACCGCAAAGGCATGCCGTCGCTGTGGCGCGAAGAGATGCGGCGGAGATCTCTTCTTGGAGGCAGTGCGATGAGGACGATTCGAATCAAGCAGGTGGATGCGTTCACCAAGAGCCCCTTCGCGGGCAACCCGGCTGGCGTTGTCACGGCCGCCGAGGGACTCTCGGCGCAGGAGATGCAGGCGATCGCCAAGGAGATGAACTGTTCGGAGACGGCGTTCGTCCTGCCGTCGCAGGAGGCCGACCTGCGCCTTCGCTACTTCACGCCGGCCCAGGAAGTCGACCTGTGCGGTCACGCCACCATCGCCGCGCTGCATGCCTTGCACGAGGAGGGGCGACTGACGGGAGCCGTGCGCGCCGAGACGAACGTCGGCGTGCTCGAGCTCGAGGCGGGCGACGACATGCAGTGGATGCGACAGGACACGCCGCGCTTCAGGAACTCCGATCTGCCTGCCGAGGAGCTCTGCGCGATCCTCGGCCTCGGGCCGGACGACCTCGATCCGTCAACGCCGATCGGCATCGCCTATACGGGGCTCTGGGATCTCCTCGTCCCGGTGCAGGGCCTCGACGCGCTACGCCGAGCGAAGCCGGACATGCGGCTCCTCGCCCAGCACAACGGGAGCCGCGGCATCGTTTCGACGCACCTCTTCTGCCGTCCGACGCAACTGCCGCAAAGCAGCCTGCACACGCGGGATTTCTCCCCGGCTGCGGGCGTACCGGAGGATCCCCATACAGGAACCGCCAGCGGAGCCCTCGGTGCCTATCTGGTGCGCGCGGGTCGGCTCGCGCCGGGGCGCCACGTCTTCGAGCAGGGCTGGACCGTGGGGCGACCGGGTCTCATCCATGTCGAGGTGGCGCCGATGGGCAGCTCCGTGCGCGTCGGCGGAGAGGCTGTCACGGTGCTGACGGGCAGCATGGCGCTCGGCTGAGCCGCCTTTGGGCAGCAAGAGGGGCGCCCTCGCCTCCTCAGGGAGACAGGGCGCCCCTCTAGACGTCAGCGCGTGCGCGGAAAGCCGAGGTCGACCCTGCTGGTGGCGGGGTCTGGCCACCGGCTCGTGACGACCTTGCCGCGGGTGTAGAAATGGATGCCCTCCGGCCCGTAGATGTGCGTATCGCCGAAGAGCGACTGCTTCCAGCCGCCGAAGGAGTAGTAGCCGACGGGTACGGGAATCGGCACGTTGATCCCCACCATGCCTGCCTCGACGTCGAACTGGAAACGCCTTGCGGCGCCGCCGTCGCGGGTGAAGATCGCTGCACCGTTGCCCCATGGGTTCTCGTTGACGAGACGAATGGCGTCCTCGTAGGTTTCCACCCGGACCACCGAGAGCACGGGTCCGAAGATCTCATCGCGGTAGCAGTCCATCTCCGGCGTCACGCGGTCGAGCAGCGAGACGCCGAGGAAGAAGCCGGTGCCGGTGGAGACGGGGTCCTGCCGGCCGTCCACCACTACCGTCGCACCCTGGCCCCGTCCCGAGTCGAGGTAGGAGGCGACGCGATCGCGATGTTCGCGCGTGACGAGGGGACCCATCTCGGACTGCGCGTCGCGCCCGTCGCCGATCCGCACCTTCGCCATGCGTTCCTTGATCGCAGCCACCAAAGGGTCGCCGATCGCGCCGACCGCCACCACCACCGAAATGGCCATGCAGCGCTCGCCGGCGGAGCCAAAGCCGGCCGAGACGGCGGCGTCGGCCGCCATGTCGAGATCCGCGTCGGGCAGGACGATCATGTGATTCTTGGCACCGGCCAGGGCCTGCACCCGCTTGCCCGACCGCGTGGCCGACTCGTGGATCGCGCGCGCCACCGGTGTCGACCCGACGAAGGAGACAGCCTTGACATCCGGGTCGGCCAGGATCGCGTCGACAGCGACCCGGTCGCCGTGGACGACGTTGAAGACGCCATCGGGCAATCCTGCCTCGCTGAGAAGCTCGGCGATGCGCATGGCGGGGGAGGGGTCCTTCTCGGACGGCTTCAGCACGAAAGTGTTGCCGCAGGCGATGGCATTCGCGAACATCCACATGGGCACCATGGCCGGGAAGTTGAACGGCGAGATGCCTGCCACCACGCCGAGCGGCTGGCGGATCGAATAGACGTCGAGGTCGGTGGACGCCTGTTCGCTGTACTCCCCCTTGAGCAGGTGGGGGATGCCGCAGGCGAACTCTACATTCTCGAGGCCGCGCGCCACCTCACCCGAGGCGTCCGAGAGGACCTTGCCGTGCTGGGCGGTGATGTGCGCCGCGATCTCGCTGCGGTGCGCGTCGAGCGTGTCGCGGATGCGGAAGAGGATGTCGGCCCTCCGCGACAGCGAGGTCGCGCGCCAGGCCGGAAAAGCGGCTGCAGCCGCCGCGATCGCCGTCCGCACCTCTTCGGCCGACGCGAAGTCGACCCGATGCGTCTCGATGCCTGTAGCCGGATCGAAGACAGGGCCGCTGCGTCCCGATGCGCCAGGGGCTACCTGGCCCGCGATGTAGTGTGAGATCTGTTCCATCGAACCGCCTCCCTTGCGTGCCCTTCAAGCGACCAGGCTGTGCTCCAGCGCCTTCAGCACCACGGAGAGCGCCTCTTCGAGGTCGCCCTCGGCGATCACGAGAGGGGGCTGAAGGCGCACGACGTTGCCGTCGACGCCGCCGACGCCGATCAGGACGCCGTGCTCGCGGCAGTAGGCGCGTACCGCCTTGGCGAGCGCCGCGTCCGGCTGCTTCGAGGTGCGGTCCTTGACGAGTTCGACGCCGATCATGAGGCCGAGACCCCGCACCTCGCCGACGCACGTCATGTCCTGCGAGCCCAGGCGCAGGCGCTCGAGAGCCCGGGATCCCAGGCGCGCGGCACGCCCGGGGAGATCGTCGTCCTGCATCACGTCGAGGTTCGCGAGCGCGGCGGCGCAGGAGACGGGGTTGCCGCCGAATGTCGAGAGGTGCTCGCCGGGGCGGAAGCTCTGGGCCACCTCGCGCCGCGCGATGGTGGCGGAGAGCGGGAAGCCGTCCGCGATGCCCTTGGCGGAGACGAGGATGTCGGGCTCGACGCCGAAGTGTTCGATGGCGAAGAGACGTCCGGTGCGGCCGAAACCGCACTGCACCTCGTCCGCGATCAGGAGCACGCCGTAGCGGTCCAGGATCTCCTTGACGGCAGGCAGGTACGTCTTCGGCGGCACGATGATGCCGCCTTCCCCCATGACCGGTTCGGCGATGAAGGCGGCGACGTCGCCGCTCGTGTGGAAGCGGATCACGTCCTCGACGGCCGCCGCCGTCTGCCTGCCGATCTCCTCCGGGTCGCCCGAGAACCGCGACCGGTAGGGATAGGGCGTGGGGGCGAAGGCCACGCCGGGCAGGTACGGCCCGCCGCGGGTCTTGCGGGACATGTTGCCGGTGAGGCTGAGCGTGCCCACCGAGCGGCCATGGAAGCTGCGCTCGAGCGCGATGAATTCGTGGCGGCCGGTGAAGGCCTTGGCCATGCGCATGGCAGCCTCGATGGCCTCGGCGCCGGAATTGGCGAAGAAGGTCTGCTCGAGCCGCCCCGGAGTGACGGCGGCGAGGCGCTCGGCGAGGTCTGCGACCGGCTCGAGGTAGTAGGTGTAGGAACTGGCGTGGATGAGCCGATCGATCTGCGACTTCGCGGCATCGCGCACCCTGGGGTGGACGTGGCCCGCGTTGACGACCGAGATGCCGGCGAAGCAGTCGATGTAGCTGCGCCCGTCGTCCGCGGTGACGCGGGCTCCTTCGGCCCGCGTGATCACAATCGGCTCGAGTCCGCCGGTAAAGCTCGTGTTGACGTAGCGCTCATACTTCTCCCTGGTGTTCGTATGCGTTGCCTCCTCTGGCCTAGAGACTAGGGGACTGCGCCCTGCGGGTTGAGGGACGAAGTGTCACATATGTTCACCTGATTCTGTGACAAAACGTCCGGTGCTTTGCGTGTCCTGCAGTCTCGAGGCCACCATCGCCAGGTTGAGGCGAAAGCGGCGATCCGGCCGCAGGAAGTCTTCGCCGAGCAGGGAGGCGATGCGGTCGATGCGGTGGTAGAGGGTCTGTCGCCGGATGCCAAGCTCGTGGGCGGCGGCATCCTTGTGGTCCATGCGCAGGAGGATATCGAGCGTGCGCACAAGCTCCGTGCCGTGCCGGCGGTCGTGGGCCAGGAGTGGGCCCATCTCCTCCTCGACGCAGGTCCTGAGGTCGAAGTCCGCGCGCAGACTCCCCAGCATGCGCAGGGCGCCGAGCTCCTCGTAGAAGGGGCTCGTGGTTCCCCCGGACCAGATGGCGGCGGTGAGGGCGAGGTGCGCCTCCGCAAGCGCCTGCGGCAAGTCCGTCCAGGGCACGAGGCCCGAAGCTCCGAGGAACACTCGGGACGTGTCGCCTAGCCGGCCGATGTCTGCCGAGAGCTGCCGCAGATCGGCGCGGGTGGGAGGGTCCAGGACGAGCAGGGCGAGGTCTTCGCCGCGCCGACCGGCCAGGCCGTGCATGCCGCGCTGCTGGACAGCGCCGCCGAGCGCTGGGCGGAGGCGCAACGTGGGTATGCCCTCCAGGCGCAGCAGGAAGAGCATAGCCCGCGCCGGTGGGCGGCCGGACGACCCGATCCGCTCCAGGCTCGTCTCGGGCAGCGTGGCCCATTCGCCTTTCAGGAGCCGCGCGAGGAGGATGTCGTCGTCGGGAGGAGGCAGCGGCCCCTGACCGCGTGTGCGCGGGACCTGGGCGAGCGCCGCGGCGGCAAGTTCGAGCGCCATGGCGGCGGCGATGTCTTCTCCCGGCCGGCAGGAGGCGGCCAGCAGCCCGGACCTGCCGTCCTGCTGCAGCACGAGCCGCGATGCGATCGCGATGCCGTCGAAGAGAGCCGTCTCCGCCGGCATCGCGCTGACGGCTTGAGGCGAGCGCAGAAGCTCGGCTGCCCGTGCCTCGAGCACCCCAAGGCGCTCAGGCGGCCCGCTGCGGATGGGTTCGGCCCCGATGGGCAGGAACAGGGCAGCGTCCCCTAGCCAGCGGGAGAGGAGTGCCAGAATGTCCGCTTCGGCTTGCGGGCTCCCCAGGAGATGGCGCAGGTCCTCTGCCAGCTGCTGCAGGGACCGCAGGATCTGCTTCTCTCCTTGCAGGATGACGGCGTGCACGTCGCGGGTGATGTCCACGAAGCGCACCGGCTGGGCAAAGGCGATCAAGGGCAGCTCGAGGCGGTCCGCGAGTTTCAGCATGTCATCGGGAATGCGCCTCAGGTAGCGGCCGAGTTCGATGCAGACGCCAGCCACCCCGCATTCGGCGAGTCGCTCGAGGTAGCGGCGCCTCTCCTGCGGCTGGTGCAGGCCGACACCTGTCGAAAGGACGAGCTCCTGTCCGCGCAGGTAGCGGGCGATATCGGGAATCTCCCCGACGTGCACCCAGCGGACGGGCTCGTCGAGGCCCTGGCGTCCTGCCAGGACCTCCGCGCCCTGCAAGGCAGGCAGGCGCAGCAACTCCCGCAAGGTTGGCAGATCGGACGGGCGCATCTCGGACAACCCTATCACCTGCCTCGGCATCGCAGCCTTGGGTCGTCGCGCGAGGTTCCCCTTCAGCCGTCCAAGGCTGACAGGAACGATGCGTAGAGTGGGTTGTTCGGCGCGAGCTCCCGGAGGGCGGTCCGGATTCCCTCTTCGATCTCCTTCCCCTCCCCAGGCGAGCACCAGCCTGCGACTGGACCCAGGCGGGCGAAGGCGAGCGTGAGCGTGGCGACGTCGCAGGTGCAGTAGGCGGCGATGTCCTGCAGTTGACCAGCCGCCCACAGAGAGTGGACATCGCCGCCGCCGACGCCCAGTTTGCCCGGGATGCCCAGCATGGTGGCCGTCTCGTGCTGGCTCAGGGGCGTGGAGCTGCCATAATCCGAAAGCACATCCATCAGATCCAGGTGGCTGTCGCGGAAGCGCTGCCGGTAATCGTCGCGCCAGATTGGCGCAGGTGAAAGGCCGTGCGTGAGTGCGCGCTGCGTCAGCACGGGCACGTCGAAGCGCCGGCCGTTGTAGGTCACGAGGCGCACGCCTGGCGCGCGATGCGCGAAACCGGCCCAGAAGGCCTGCAGCAGGGTCCGCTCGTCGCCTGTGCCGAGGGGACGCAGAACCTCGATCCGGCCGTCCCTAGCGATGGCGCAGACGGAGATCTCGACGACCCGGTGGTAGAGGGGCTTGGGGAAGCCGTACGCCTCGTCCGCGCCGCGTGGCGGAGCGACGAGCGCCAGGGCGTCGGCTTCGGAGAGCTGCGGCTGTGCAAGCACCTTCCGAGCCATGTCGGCATCGACCACGGTTTCGACGTCGAAAATTAGGGCGGGCCGCAAGAGCTGGCCTCCCTTCGGTGGATCCTGATCTGCTCCGGCTTCCGCACCGCCCTCGGGTTTCCTGCAAGGAACGCTGCGGGCGGCGCGTGACGAACTGGTACCCGCGTACAATGCCGTTGCCTTCCTCTGTCCAGGTATAGTAGATGGCAGGCAATCGCAGGGTTGGGGAGGGGTACATCTGTCCAGGAGCGCGTTCCTGCGACTCCATGAAGTCCGCAAGACCTACGGCGACGTCCGCGCGGTGGACGGCGTCGATCTGGGTATCGAACCTGGATGCATCTTCGGCCTCCTGGGGCCGAACGGAGCCGGGAAGACGACGACCCTCGAGATGATCGAGGGTCTGAGGCGTCCGGACAGCGGCAGTATCACCTACGGCGACCACGACCTCGTGCGCAGCCCCGCCGTCGCCCGGGAGCGCTTCGGCGTGCAGCTGCAGACGTCCGCCTTTTTCGAACTGCTGCGCGTGGACGAGACGATCGACCTCTTCGCGAGCTTCTACCGTCACACGCTCTCCGCCGAGACCTTGATCGAACGGTTCGAGCTGGGAGAGAAGCGCAAGGCCTATGTCCAGAACCTCTCGGGCGGCCAGCGCCAGCGGCTCGCCGTCGCGGTGGCGCTCGTGAACGACCCTGAGGTGGTGTTCCTGGACGAGCCGACAGCAGGTCTTGATCCCCAAGCCAGGCGCAATGTCTGGGACTCGGTGCGCCAGTTGCGCGCGGAGGGCAGAACGGTCGTCCTGACGACGCACTACATGGACGAGGCCGAGGCCCTCTGCGACCAGCTGGCCGTGATGGACCACGGACGTGTTCTGGACGAGGGCCAGCCGCAGGAGCTCATCGAACGCCGCCAGCCGGGTGCCTTCATCGAGGTGGCGGCCGAGGTGCCGATCACGGGAGATCTCCGCCTGCCGGGGCTCGAACGCGTCACGCATGAGGGGCCGAAGACGGTCCTCATGACGCAGCGTCTCGACGAGACCCTGGGCGCCTTGGCAGAGTGGGCCAAGCAGGAGGGTGTACCCCTCACCGGTCTTGCGACGCGTACCGCCACCCTCGAGGATGTCTTCCTCCAACTGACGGGAAGGAGCCTGCGCGACTGATGAGACAACTTTTCAAGGTGACGGGGGCGCTTCTTCGTACGCTGGTGCGCAACCGCCAGGCGCTTTTCTGGACCTTCTTCTTTCCCGTGATGCTGATGGTCGTGTTCGGTTTCCTTGGCAACTCGAATTTCAAGCTCAACCTCCTCGTCACGGGGCCGCGCAGCGGGCCCGAGGCCAGGATCGTACAGGCCTACGAGAAGATCCCCTACTTCAAGGTCCAGCGGGCGGACCGCAAGAGCGCGCTTCACCTGGTGCGCATCGGCCAGGCCGACGCGGCCTTGCTACTGCCGCCCGCGTCGAGCCCACCGCCCTGGCACGCCACGCTCGTCTACAACAGCGCCAACCTGCAGACGGCCCAGCAGGCCGTGTCCGCCGTCACCTCGGCCGCCGCCGAGATCAACCTCGCGATGACCGGCCAGCACCCCTACCTCGTCGTCAAGTCCGAGGCTGCTTCCGGCAGCCGCTCCTCGACCTACCTTGACTTCCTGCTGCCAGGCGTCCTGGCCCTCATGGCGATGCAGAACAGCCTCTTCGGCGTCGCCGGCAGCCTGACGCGCTGGAAGGAGAAGGGCGTCCTCAGACGCTTCCTCGCAACGCCCCTGCGCCCTGTGCAGTTCCTCGGCGGAGTCGTCCTCTACCAACTCGTCTTCGGCATCCTCAGCGCCGCCTTGATCGTCGCGATCGCGGTGGCCTTCCTCCACGCGACGGTGGTGCTGCCGCTCTTGCCGCTCCTGATCACGGTGGTCGTCGGCATGGCTGCCTTCCTCGCGATCGGCTTCGTGATCGCCGGTTTTGCCAAGACCGAGGAGGCGAGCATGCCGATCATCAACGTCGTGAGCTTCCCGATGATGTTCCTGAGCGGCGTCTTCTTCCCGGTCACGAGCCTGCCGCCGTTCCTGCGCTCCATCGTCCACGTCCTGCCTCTCACCTACCTCGTGGACGGCGTGCGGGGGCTCATGTCCGGGCAGTACGCCGCTTGGGCGCCGAACGTGCAGAGCGACATCCTGGCCTTGCTCGGGTGGTTCGTGCTCCTCGCCATCGTCTCGACCCGCACCTGGCGCTGGGAGTAGCAGGGAGCACCGGCGCGATCCGGGAGGCCTCGCGGCGTCCTCACGCTATCATGGAGGTGAGGGTCGGCTGACGCTGGGGAGGTGCCTCAGGTGGATGTCAGTTTGAGACCGGCGCAGGAGGCAGACCTGCCGCTCTACTACCGCTGGCAGGATGAGGAGCCGCACTGGGACCGCTACAGCTGCGGCCCCGTGCAGCTCGTGCATCCCTATCCCGTGTTCCGCGCTAGGTACGTTGAAGCGCTTTCGGGCGGCGGAGAGATCGCGTTCAGCGTGCTTGCGGACGCGAGGGTCGTGGGACGCATGGTCGCCTATGACGAGAATCCGCGCAACCGCAGCATGGAGATCGGCTACTACCTGTCCGAGGACGCCCGGGGACAGGGAATCGGACGTGAGGCACTAGCCCTCTTTGTGGGTATTCTGTTCACCTGGCCAGGCAAGCGCCTGCACAAGCTCTACGCCACGACATGGGCCGAAAACCTGGCGTCCATCGCCCTGCTCGAACATGCGGGCTTCCGCTTGGACGGCCGCCTGCGCGATCATTACATGATCGACGGCCGCTACAGCGACGAGCTCTGCTACTCGCTTCTGCGGAGCGAATGGCAGGGGGCGTAGGCTGTGGCATTGGCGCCCTCTCTCTCAGCGTGATAGGATCGCTTTGGTTCAACCTGCGCGAGCGCACAACTCGGCAGGCTCTTTTGCAGGCGCGATGCGATTTCGTCAATTGAAGCGCTCGGCCCTCAGGCTATTTTCAGCCGGGCTGGGTAGACTTCGGGCAGGAGACCTGGGGGAGGGTGCCTCTTTTGTGTGGAATCGCCGGGATCGTCGAACGCGACCCTCGTCAAAGCGCCCGGGACGAGCTCGAGCGGATGCTGGAGGCTCTCAGGCACCGCGGCCCGGACGACGAGGGCACATTCTTCGCACCAGGCGTAGCGATCGGCATGCGCCGCCTCGCCATCGTGGACCCCGTTGGCGGCGCGCAGCCTTTCTACAGCGAGGATCGTCGGGTCATCGCCGTCGTCAACGGCGAGATCTACAACCATGCCGAACTGCGCCGCGATCTGACGCGGCGCGGCCATCAGTTCGCCGGCGCATCGGACGCCGAGGTCGTGGTGCACCTCTACGAGGAGCGCGGCGCGTCGTTCGCTGAAGAGATCGCCGGCATGTACGCCGTGGCGCTCTACGATACAGCACGCCGCACACTGCTGCTGGCCCGGGACCCCCTGGGCATCAAGCCGCTGCTGTGGCGCACCCTAGGCCGCGGCGTCGCCTTCGCGTCGGAGCTGCGGGCGCTCCTGAGCTGCGGCAACGTGCCGGCGCTGAACCTGAAGGCGCTTGATCGCTATCTCCTCTTCCGCACCGCAGTAGGCGAGGAGACGATCGTCGAGGGAATTCACCGGGTACCGCCAGGCCATACGCTCTTGCGGCACGGAGACGGGCGGATCGAGATGCGCCGGACGCTGCGCCCGAGGACATACGCAGGGGGGATCAGTCCGGAGGAGGCGATCGAGGAGCTCGACCGGCGCCTGGGCCAGGCGGTCGAACGGCACCTGCAGGGTGACCAGCCGATCGGCGTGCTGCTTTCGGGCGGCGTAGACTCGGGCCTCGTTCTGCACTATGCGGCCAAGGCCATGGGCGGCGAGCTCAAGGCGTACACGGCCGGGTTCGCGGGCTTTGGCGACGAAGGGGAGGAGTTCACCGTCACGCAGGCGACGGCTGAGGCCTACGGCGTGCCGCTGACGCAGCTTGTGGTGGACTCGAGGGACGCCGAGCGCCATCTCCTGGCGCTCAATTTCGACATCGACGAGCCGAACGGCGACCCGACCGCCCTCCCGCTCAGGGCGGTCGCGGAGCGCGCTGCGCAGGACGTGCCCGTCGTGCTGAGCGGCGAAGGGGCGGACGAGCTCTTTGCCGGCTATCCCGGTTACGACGAACCGCTCGTGGTGGAGCGGTTTTCTCGCCTCGTGCCCAGAATGCTCAGGCAGGCCCTGGCGGAATCGAGGCTGCCGGGGCGCGGACTCGCCGCGCGCAGTCTCAAGTCCTTGAGCGACCGCTACCTCGGCATCGGCATGAGCTGGCAGGACCCGGAGCGCCAAGCCCTCTACCAGCCGGAGGTCCGCCTCAGCCTACAGGACCACCGGCCGGGGCGGCTTGCCGCCGAGGCGTTTGTCGCGGCCCAGGCCGACGGCCATGACTGGCTCGGCGCGATGTTGCAGGTGGACCGGAGGGTCTGGCTGTCGGACGAGGCCTTGCTCAAGCTTGACCGGCTGACGATGTCGTTCGGCCTCGAGGCGCGTGTGCCGTACCTGGACGGCGAGGTGGTGGACATGGCGGACGCCCTGCCCTGGACCTACAAGCTGCACGACGGTCAGGGCAAGTGGTTGCTGCGGCAGGTGGCGCGGCGGCATCTGCCGCAGGAAGCCGCGTTGCGACGCAAGCGCGGCTTTCCGTCGCCGATCTCGCGCCTGCTCTCTGGTCCCTTGCGCGATCTTGCCTACGATGCGCTGACGGATGAAACCGCGCGTTCGCGAGGCCTCTTCGAACCCGCGGCGGTTGAGGCCGCCCTCGGCCGCCTGAATGGCAGGCCGAGCCAGGACGGACGCATGGTCTATGTCCTCCTGGCCTTGGAGCTGTGGCTCAGGCAGGTTTATGACGCGGCTGCCGGTACGGACGCGGCGCGGGAGGGCTACGGCAGCTGAGTCGGCACCGGCAGGCTCCAGGCGTCCGCGCATGATGCCCCGATCGAACCGCAGGCGGCTCCTAGCGCCGATCCCGCCAGGAGGGCGCCGATGAGGGCGGCGGCCACGGTGAACGGGAGCCACGGGAGCGACAGGTTGCCCGCGTGCGGCAGCGCTCCTTGCAGATAGCGCATGTAGCCATGGTTCAGGAGGAGAATGGCCCCACGGGGGAATTCTGCCAGCAGGGCGGCTGTCCAACCTGCGATGAGGCCGCCCGCCATGGCCGTCCGTCGATCGTTTCCCGCGCGTCGCAGCCGGAAGCCCGCATAGCCATAGAGCACGATCTCCACGACGAAGACTACCATCGGCAGCATGGTGCCTTGGTGGGTCATGCCGCGGCTGCCGCCACGACCGATGAAGACGATCCAAGCCAGCGCCGCCGCGGGCAATCCCGATGCGAGTCCGCTGCGCAGCGCGGCAGCGTTGATGCCTAGGCGATTCATCGAATCCTTCCCTTCGTCTCGTCCGCTCGGACGGGGACCCAGTCGACCGTTAGGCTACAATGGGCAGGGAGGCTACGCCTGTGCGACGACGCAGCTATCGCGATCTGCCCGCGACCTATGCGATCCTTGTCATCCTGGCCATCATGTACGTGCTCGAGGGCGGACTGGGCGGTTCCCCCCAGCTCATGCGCATGGTGGACCTCGGCGCGCAGGTCAATGTCCTCGTTCTGCAAGGACAGTGGTGGCGCATATTCACGGCCATCTTCCTGCACCTCAACTGGCTGCACATCCTTGTCAACGGCTACAGCCTCTTTGTGATGGGCGAACTGGTGGAGCCGGCATTCGGCTCCCGCCGCTTTGTCGTCGTGTTCCTGCTGGGCGGCATCATGGGCGGACTACTGGCTCTTGTCACCTATCCGCCATATACCGTCCTTGTCGGGGCGTCGGGCGCCATCTTCGGGCTGCTCGGCGCCACGGGCGTCATCGCCCTCGAGGCGCAGAGGCCGGTGCGAAGCTACCTCCTGCGCTGGCTGGGCAGCATCCTCGTCTTGAACCTTGCGCTCGACTTCATGTATCCCGGCATCGGCGTATGGGACCATGTGGGTGGGCTTATCGGCGGCTTCCTCGCAGCGTACATGCTGGGCGGCGTTCACCGTCTTAGCGGCTGGCCTTCGCGCGCCGCGGGAGTCGCCTACGTCGTGGTCTGTGTCGGCCTCATCGCTTTCGCGCACATCTACGGCTAGATGCGCCACTAAGATATACCACGCTGCGCAGGCCGGACAACCGGCGGTGCAGGGATGGCAGTGTGCTATAATGCTGCCAACTTCGGTGAAGGGGCTTGAACGTGCTCTCGAAGCTGCGCCCGCACCTGTACCTGCCGTCCGTCCAGAGCGTGGATCCTCGGCTGCTCAGGCGCCGCGGCATCCGCGGCGTCGTGCTGGATCTCGACAACACGCTCGCAGGCTGGAACTCTCCGAGGCCCTCACGTGAGGTAAAGGCCTGGGTGCAGCGCCTGCGCGGCACCGGCATCGGCGCCGTGATCCTCAGCAACAACGGCCGGGGCAGGGTCGAGGACTTTGCCGGTTGGCTAGGCGTGCCGTTCATCCCGCATGCCCGCAAGCCGTCGGCGCGCGGGTTCCAGAGAGCCCTCTCGGTGCTTGGCACGACACCGCAGTCGACGGCGGTGATCGGCGACCAGGTGTTCACCGACATCCTGGGGGGCAACCGGGCCGGCATGTTCACCATCCTCGTGACCCCTCTGACGCGGCACGAGTTCCTGGGTACGCGGGCCGTCCGGCATCTTGAGGATGTCGTCCTGCACCACTTCGAGCGCAGCGGACTGCGCGTCCCTTCGAGCGCGGGCTAGCCTAGGGCCTCCTTGCCTGACGCCAAGGGCCATGGCTTGTGGCGTCAGGCATTCCTGTATGCACGATCTCGGATGCAAGGCGGTGCGGCATTGGAACTGCTCGGCCTGTTCGGCCAGGGCATCGACGGCTCGTTCTCTCCCTTTCTGCACGCGGCGGCGCTCAGGGCAACCGGGCGGGAAGGGCAGTACATGCTCTGGGACGTCGCGCCAGACGACCTCGGCATAGCCCTGCGCGGGGCCTATCTGCTCGGCGCACGGGGAGCCAATGTCACGAAGCCCTTCAAGCAGGCCGCCGCGCAGATGGTCATGCGGCTCGACCCCTGGGCGCGGCGCATCGGCGCCGTCAATGTGCTCAGGCGCACGTCCGGCGGCTGGGAGGGGCACAACACCGACGCCGACGGCTTCTGGCATCCCCTCGCGGCCCTGTCGCGGCCGATCGCGCGCGCGCTCGTCCTCGGCACGGGGGGGGCGGCCCTGGCCGTCTGCGCCGTACTGGTGCGCGAAGGTGTCTCCCTGCGTGTGGCTGGCCGCAACCGTGAGATGCTCGGACGTCTGGGCCGGGAGTTCGGCGCCCAGACGATCGACTGGCGCCAGCGGGGCGACCTTGCCGACGTCGACCTGATCGTCAACGCCACGACCGTGGGCAGCCAGAGCGACGACAGCCCCTTGGACGAAGAATCCATCCCCAGGGGCGCGATCGTTTATGATCTCATCTATCGCCCCCAGCCCACGAAGTTGCTCCAGTCCGCGAAGCGGCGCGGCTGCCGCACGATCGGCGGCGGCGGGATGCTGCTCGGCCAGGCCATGCTCGCGTGGCGCCTCTGGTATGACGAGGATCCGCCGCATAGGGCAATGGCGTCGGCACTGGAACTTGCCATGACGCGTCAAGACGTTTCCTGAGAGGAGGATGGCCTTGCGTTACCTCACCGCCGGGGAATCCCACGGTCCGGCCCTTTTGGGCATCATGGAAGGCATGCCGGCAGGGCTGCATCTCTCCGCCGATGTGGTGAATCTTGAGCTCACGCGCCGGCAGGCAGGTTATGGCCGCGGCCAGCGCATGCGCATCGAGCGCGACGAGATCGAGTGGTTGGCCGGAGTTCGCTTCGGCGAGACCTTGGGGTCGCCGATCGCCCTGATGATCAGGAACAGGGACTTCGAACGCTGGCAGCAGCGCATGGCTCCCGAAGGGGATGTGGTCGGCCCCGCGTTCACTCGGCCGAGACCTGGACATGCCGATCTCGCCGGAGCCCTCAAGTACGGACGCGGAGACGCGCGGGACATCCTCGAGCGCGCCTCGGCGCGCGAGACGGCCATGCGAGTCGCGCTTGGCGCGATCGCAAAGGCCTTCCTCGGTCACTTCGGCATCGAGATCGTCTCGCACGTGGTCGCCCTCGGCGATGTCACTGCCTCGCCGCCTGCTCAGATCGACCGAGACGCCATCGACCGCTCGCCGGTCCGCTGCGCGGATCCAGTCGCCGCGGAGGCGATGGTGGCGGCGATCGACGCGGCGCGTCTCAAGGGCGACACGCTGGGCGGCGTCGTGGAGGTGCAGGCCCTTGGGGTGCCGGTCGGGCTCGGCACGCACGTGCACTGGGACCGCAAGCTCGACGGACGCCTCGGGCAGGCGATGCTGTCGGTACCTGCGATCAAGGGGCTCGAAATCGGCGCCGCGAGCTGGGGCGCGGCCCACCTTGGCTCACAGGTGCACGACGAGATCTTCTTCAGGCAAGGCGAGGGCTTCACGCGGTCGACGAACCGCGCCGGCGGGAGCGAGGGTGGCATTTCGAACGGTGCACCCGTCTGGGTGCGCGCAGCGATGAAACCGCTGAGCTCGCTGCATCGTCCTCTCCGCTCGGTCGACATGGACACCAAAGAAGAGTTTCTTGCCCAGGTGGAACGCTCGGATATCACGGCCGTACCAGCCGCCGGCGTGGTGCTCGAAGCCGTGATGGCCCTCGTGCTGACGGAGCTCTTCCTTGAGAAGTTCTCCGGTGACGCGCTGATCGACGTCGAGGCGGCCTATCATCACTACATCGGGCGGATTTCGCGGTGATCGTCGCACTCGTCGGGCTGCCGGGCGCCGGGAAGACCCGCATTGGACGCGAACTCGCAGATCGGCTCGGCTACAGCTTCCTCGACACCGACCAGATGCTGCAGGAGCGGCTCGGCGCGCCCGCGGCCGAGCTCTTCGAGCGCCTGGGCGAAGAGGCCTTTCGCGACGAGGAGACCGGATCTCTGCGCGAAGCGCTATCAGGTCGCGACCGCGTCGTCTCGACCGGTGGCGGCACGGTCCTGAGGCCCGACAACCGCCGTCTCCTGCGAGAGGTTCGCGTGCTCGGGCTGACGGCGCGCGACCCGCAGCTCCTTTCCCGCCTGCGCGGCGGGCGAGGCCGCCCGGTTCTCGCCCCCAACCCGGCGGATCGGCTGCAGATCCTGCGCCGCGACCGCCTTCCCCTCTATGAAGAGGTGGCGGAGGCTTGGTTCTGGACCGAATCGGCGCCCGTGCGTGCGGTCGAGCGCATCAGGGATTTCCTCGCCTTGCGGCGTCTCGCGCCGGGCGTCTACTTCGGCCGCGGGGCTCGCCGCTTCGCGGGATCGTTTTCGGGGTTTGGGCGCACCCTCCTCCTTACCCAGCCGCCGCTCGTCGACGGCTGGGCGAGGTCGATCCTCGACAGCCTGAGTTACGGCGAGCGCCAGGTGACGATGGAAGTGGTGCCGGACGGCGAAGCCGCAAAGGAGTTCGGGGTCTACCAGGATCTCTTGCGGCGCATGGCGCATCTGGGCATGACACGCGACGAGACCGTGGTAGCGGTGGGTGGCGGAGCCGTCACCGACCTCGGCGGTTTTGTCGCGGCCAGCTACATGCGCGGCGTTCCGCTCGTGCTGGTCCCCACAACCGTCATCGCCCAGGCGGATGCGGCTCTTGGCGGCAAGACGGGCATCGACCTGCCCGAAGGCAAGAACCTCGTCGGGGCCTTCTACCCGGCGCAGGCCACCCTCGTCGATCCCGAGACGCTGCGCACCCTGCCGCTGGCGGAATTCCGCGATGGGCTTGCCGAGGTGGTCAAGTGCGGTCTGGGACTCGATGCGGAACTCTTTGCCGCATGTGCCACCTGGCGTAGACCACCGGCCGGACCAGCCCTCGATTTTGCCCTCGAGCGGGCTGCGAGGGCAAAACTCCGCCTGGTGGCCGCTGATCCCAAGGAGGCCGGCGACAGGGCCAAGCTGAACCTCGGCCACACTGCCGGGCATGCGGTAGAGGCGGCGAGCGGCTATCAGGTTTCGCACGGGCGAGCGGTCGCCATCGGCCTTGCCGCCGTGTCGCGACTCGCCGAGCGCCGCTACGCATTCTCGCATGCGCGGGAGGTGCTCGAACTCTTGCGCCGCCTGGGACTGCCTACCTATTATCGAGGCGATCCAGACGACCTCTGGACGTATCTCGTGCGCGACAAGAAGCACGGCAGCCACGGTTTTCGCATGGTGGTGCCGCGGCGCATCGGCACCTGCGAGGTGCTGCGCGTCGAAGAGGAGGAAATGCGCGAACTCGCGGCGCTCACATGTACACCACCTGCCTAGACGGCACTA
>JAJYNV010000184.1 GCA_021786135.1 Bacillota bacterium | reverse complement strand
TCTCGCAGCGCGCGCAGCGTGGTGGCATGGACTGGAACCAGTCGGTCCTTGCGGAACTTGCTTTTGCGGATCTGCAGGACGCCGCTGGCTAGGTCCACGTCGGTGCGATCGAGCCGCACGGCCTCCTCGGATCTCAGCCCCGTGCTCGCGAGCAAGCCGACCAGGGTGGCGAGCGTTCTGCCCCGGAAGGGCTGCTTGGTCGATACCCGCTCGCACGCGGCCATGAGCGATCCGAGCTCCTCGTCGCTCAGGATCCGTGGCGGCGGAATGGCGCGGGAGCGGGGTAGCAGTCGCCGATCGAACGACGTGGTCTGCGGGTCGAAGGCGGCATGATACTGCGCAAAGCGTCGAATCACTGCATAACGGATGGCCCTCCCGTTGGGTGTAAGGTTGCTGGCCATGACGCACTCCAGAGCGAGTGCCTGCGACAGTGGGCCCTGGGCGTGAGTGGAGCGCACGTAGGTGAGAAGAGCCCGCAGCGATGTGGCTTGCGTATGAAATTGGTAGCCGAGCGAGCGTTGCAGGGCGAGGTAGCGATCGACGCTGGCGGCCAGGACGTTGGCGAAGGCGGTCATGACGCACCTCCGGGAAACGGCAGCGCGACATCGGCGAGTTGCGGCACTGCGACCTTGACGTAGAAGGCCGTGGTATCGATGTTGCGATGCCCAAGGAGGTCGGCGATCTCTTTGATCGGGCGCCGTTGTTCGACCAGGCGTGTGGCAAGACTGTGGCGAAGAAGATGGGCGCCCCCCCGTTCAACCGAAATCCCGGCCCGCTGCAGTCGAGTACGGATAATGAGGGATACGGTTCCGCTGTGGGAGAACGGACGCACGGGTGCACGGTGTGAGAGGAACACCCTGCGTGCTTTAGTTCGCGGACGCGCGTGCAGCACATACTCGGCAAGCGCAGCACCGGTCTCCTCAAGCAATGGCACGACGCGGTCGCGATGGCCCTTGGTATGGCGCAGCACGAGCTCTGCGCTCCTCCATCTGATATCCTCGAGCTCGATCTCGCGCAGCTCCCTATTACGCAGCCCGGTGGTGGCCAACAGCAGCATCATCGCGCGGTCACGCAGGTCAGACGGTGCCTCGCCGTCGATGGAATCGATCGCGCGCCGCACCTGTTCCCAAGACAGGTGCGGCGGCAGATGGGCGTGTCGCCAGCATGGAGTCTTCGGCACGAACTGCGACAGATCCCGCGCGTTCAGATTTTCCCAGTAAAGATACCGCAAGAAGGAACGTATGTGAGCAGTCGTATGGGATCTGCCGGCGTCGCTGCGACATGCCGATAGCAACTCATGCGTCATGGTCAGGACGTCCTTGCTTGCGAGTGTGGCTAGCGGCTTGCCGGCAAAATGTTGTTTCTGCCACTTCAGCATCCGGCGCACAGTCAGCACCAACCCCTCACAGGTCTTCGGATGCAGTCCGCGTATGATGCGCAGGTGGCGCAAATACTCGGCAAGTAGTGGACCGTCCGGGTCCTCTGGGGTTGGCCTCAGTGCAAATCGTTCCGGGAAGCACCGCGTCGCGTGAACGATGGCTCCGTGCGCGCCCCACCGTGCAGCAATCGTCCGTCTGCTGTTCAGGTAACGATCGACGATCTGTGGTGGAATCGCCGCCGACTTACTGCAGCCGCAACCGGTGGCGTACGCGCTGAAGCGCGCGATGCGCGCCAGAAATAGCTTTGCCGAGCCACGCTTATAGCCTGCACGACACAGATCCGCCGCAATGCGATCAATCTCGTTGCCGAGAGCGCCGCGACGAAAGCGCGCTATCACTCGAGGATATTTGAAATAAAGTTCGAGCATGACCACTCCCTCCCGTTGTGAAAGCCGAGGACCGCCCCCGGCATCGGAGAGAGTGGAATCCAAATATTATGTGGCGGCAACTGTCCGGGATGCGGGCAGATCAGGAGACCTCATCGAGATCCGCCACATATTGGAGCCCGTCACATAATGCAGAGCGTTTTTAGCGTAGCGTTGCCGCAGAAGGAGTCAGGACGTGAGATGGGGCCGGCCGGCGACGCTGCGCTAAAAATGGATTGGACTAAACCGCTGACGACGCCAAACGCTATGGGGATTGATTCTTCGGTCCAGATGCCGGGGCTGGCGCCAGGGCATGGAGAGATGGAGTCGTGGAGCGTGTAGCGGAGAAGCCGGACGGCTGACGGTACGGATCCCGATGCCGGGAGCGGCGGTCAAGGAGCTCGGCGACGGTGTGGAGGAAGGATAGTGACGTTGCCGATCCTCGGCACCTGGCGGTCCGATCGGAGGAACGGATGCTGGGCGTGGTCGAGTGGAGATCATGAGGTGTCGAGACAGACCGGTTGTTCCGGAACCCTCGATGGACGGAGCTGCTCGATGCGGATCATGCGACCACGGTGACAGACGGGGCATTCGTGCAGGGACTGACCGGTCAGCGCTTCGTACCGGTCTCGATAGTCCGCTGGAGCGGCGGCGTCCGGCTCCTTCGGGGTTGCGGGGCTCATATCCAGGAGGCGCCGGCACTGATCGATCTTCTCCTTGCGACGACGATTGCCGAGCAGCCCGTAGTAGCGGATGCGGTGAAATCCGGGCGGCAGGACGTGCAGCAGGAAGCGGCGGATGAACTCCCCGGCTGCGAGGGTCATGGTCTTCTGGGCATCGCCGTCACGATAGTCTCGCCAACGGAACGTGACGTGCCCGTCTTCGATGTCGAGCAGGCGGTTGTTCGAGATGGCGACGCGGTGAGTGTACCGCCCGACGTACTCGAGAACCTGCTCCGGCCCGGCAAAGGGCGCTTTGGCGTAGACGATCCACTCCTTCTCTCGCAGCGGCTCCAGGTACCGCAGGAAGGCCTTCCGGTCTCGGAGGGGATCGAGAGCCGAGAAGAACTCGAGTTCGCCGCGCTCGAAGGCCTGTCCGAGCAGCTGCAGGAGGCGGCGGCGGAAAAAGCGCGAGAGCACCCGAACGGGCAGGAAGAACCCCGGACGGCAGGCAATCCTGGACCTGCCCCGCTTCAGTGGACGG
>JAJYNV010000034.1 GCA_021786135.1 Bacillota bacterium | reverse complement strand
TGGCTGCCTTCGGTGCTCGCCCTGCGCGGCATGAGCCTCGTGCACAGCTTCCTCTACGTGCTGCTCGTCACGCTCTGCGAAATCCCCGGCTATCTCTCGGCGGCCTGGCTCGTCGAGCGCTGGGGCCGCCGCCCCGTCCTGCTGACCTACCTCTTCCTCGCGGCCGGAGCCGCGACCGCCTTCGGCTTTGCCGCCACCCCTGGCCAGGTACTCCTATTCGGCTGCCTGCTCGGCTTCATGAACCTTGGTGCGTGGGGTGCCACCTACGCCTACACGAGCGAGCAGTATCCCACTCTGCTGCGCGCCCGCGGCAACGGCTTCGCCATGGGCGTCGGACGCATCGGCGGCGTGGCTGGGCCGATCCTCGTCGGCTATCTCCTCACGGGACACGTCAGCACGCTCGGGATCTTCGTCATCTTCGCCGCGGCGCAGCTCATCGCGCTCATCGCATCGGCGCTGGTCGGACGGGAGACGCGCGGTCTGACCCTCGAGGAGATCGCGCACGAGACTTGAGACATCTTCCGTATCCGTCCCCGATGGCGTAGCGTCAGGGTTAGGGCGACGCGAGACGCCGCCGGGGAGGGACGTTTGTGGATAAGGTCGTCTATGACGCCGCCGGGGAGCAGGAGCGGATCGGCATCGTCACCTTGAACCACCCTGAAAAGCGCAATGCCCTGTCCACGGAGATGCTGCGGGATCTCGACGCGGTGCTAGGGCGCATCTCCACCGAGGGCAAGGTGAACGTCGTCGTGCTCCGAGGCGCCGGGAGCGTGTTCAGTTCCGGCCACGACCTCAAGGAGGTCCGCGACGGCGACACACCGGAGATGCTCGAACTCTTCAGGGTTTGCGAGGACGTCTTCCGCACCATGCGCGGCATGCCGCAGGTGGTGATCGCGGAGGTGCACGGCATCGCCACCGCTGCGGGCTGCCAGCTCGTAGCGGCGGCGGACCTCGCGGTGGCTTCGACGGCCGCGAAGTTCGCCACACCCGGTGTCAAGATCGGCTTCTTCTGCACGACGCCCTCGGTCTTTCTCGGCCGCGCGGTGCCGCGCAAGAAGGCGGCGGAGATGCTGTTCACCGGAGATTACATGTCGGCGGAGGACGCAGAGCGCTTCGGACTTGTCAATCGGGTGGTCGCGCCGGAGGTCCTGCGCGAGGAGGCGCTGACCCTCGCGCGGCAGGTGGCCGCCTATAGCCTCATGACGCTTGGCGCGGGCAAGCAGGCCTTCTACCGGCAACTCGACATGCCGGAGCCTTCTGCGCTCGCCTACGCATCGCAGGTGATGGTAGGTGAGGCGGGGTTGCCGGACGCAGCCGAAGGCATCGCCGCATTTCTCGAGAAGCGGCCGCCCTCGTGGAGCGACAGATCCTGACTCCGCTCTGGGCCGCATCGCCTGCCCTGCGTCGGCTGCTTGCCGACCGGTGAGACCATTGTGGACGCGGGCCCACACCACCGCGGGCGGTCCCGGGGCGGTCCGGGGGCGGTCAATCGGCTGAGCAAATGCGAGGCGGCAGGCCGGGTGGCCTGCCGCCTCTTCCGGGTGGAAGCGCCGATGTCCCGTCAGGCGGGTCTCGCCGCAGGCGGCGTCTGGGGTTGGTCGCTCGGCGCCTTCTGCCAGCCGCTCGTGACGAAGTGGTGGATGTGCTCGGCCAGGCGAGGCTCGAGCGACTTTGCCTGCGCCTCTGTGAGCTGGCCTTCCTGCACCGCCTGGTTCAGCCGCTGCTGTGCACCAGCGACGAGGGCCGCCTCGAGGCCCGCCGCGGTCTTGCCCTGTGCCGTGGCCACCGCCGCCGGCGTTTCTCCCTGCCTCAGCCTGGCGACGAAGTCGCCAGGCTTCATACCGAGGTACGAAGCCGCCTCCGATAGCATGGCTCGGCCGAAGAGATGGCCATGGCGGTGCATGTGAGGCCTGGCCATCTTGCCCGCCATGATCTGACGCTCCATTTCCGCCGCCTGGCTCTTGGTGATCTTGCCCGAACGCAAGAGACCGCGGACTCCGTCGAGGCGTGCCTGTGCGATGGCGTCCTTGAGCTTCTGCTCAGAGACGCCGAGGTGCCGGGCGACGTCCGACATGAAACTGTGGGCTCCGCTGGTGGACGCAGGTGCTGCAAAGGCCGTGGCCGCGACGCTCGCGACGAGCGGCAGGGCAAGCAGTGCGCCGAGCAGGCGCGTGCCGTGCTTCAATCCGGTTCCTCCCTTGGCTTGCGACTGGGGCACGAACAAAGCATGCCCGCAAGCGTCGCGCCCTCTGCAGGAAGGAAAGACCGTTCAGGTGGGATCGATCGCGCTAGAGTCGTCCGAAGGCAGGCCGAGCGGCCAGCGCACCGTCACCGTGGTGCCTGCCCCTAGCGCCGTCGTGAGCTCCACCCTGCCGCCCCGGGACTCCACCAGCACGCGGGCGAGGGCCAGGCCGAGGCCGAGACCGCCGGAGTGCTCGCCGCGGTAGAAGCGATCGAAGGCGTGCTCCTCCGTCTCGGGCGACATGCCGAGGCCATGGTCTCGGACAAAGGCCGCGGCCAGCTCGCCGTCATGACGCCAGCCGAGCTCGATTTCGGTGCCTGGGGGGTTGTGCCGCGTCGCATTGTCGACGAGCAGGTCGAGCACGTGACCCACCTCCGCTGCTGGCGCCGCGACCCATGTCGCCTGGGGGCCGGCCACCAGGCGATGGCCGCGCGCTGCGCGAGTCACGGCCTGCCCCAGCTCCGACAGGGCCTCGCCTTCCTTGGCGTCCAGGTCGCGGATGCGGGCGGCCAGGCGTGCCGCCTCGCGCTGCGCGAGGGCGGCGGCCTCCACCGCGGCGCTGCCCGTGAGCCTTCCCCCGGCCAGGAGTTCGAGCGTGCCGAGCACGGTGGAGAGCGGTGTGCGCAGGTCGTGCAGCGTCATCTCGCGCAGCGCGCGTTCGCGCTGCTCTGACGCCTCGAGGGCGCCGAACATCTGGCCGAGTCGCAGGAGCATCTGCCGCAGGGCTTCCGCGAGATCGCGGATCTCTTTGACACCGTGGTCGGTAGGGAGGTTCGGCTCAAGGTCCCCCGTCTCGCTGATGCGCGCCGCCTCGGCGGAAAGGGAGGAGAGCGGAGCGGTCAGGCCGCGGGCAATGCCCTCGGCCACCATAGCGGCGAGGAGCACCGCAGCCAGAGTGACCAGGGCGAGGACGCTCTCGAGGATATGCACCGGCCGGTTGACGGTCGTCAGGTTGACCTCTTCGAGGAAGACCCCGCCTGGCACCGGAACCGTGTAGCTCAAGCTGCGCGCCTGTTGGCTCAGGCCGAGAGGTGGTTCCTTGGTGGGGACTGCGCCGATCGAGAAGGCCCGTCGGCCGTCGAGACCGTAGATGGCGATCGACTCGCCGAGCGGCAGCCGGGCGGGCACAGCTCCCGTATGCAGATAGAAGCCCACCGTGGAGTGGGTCGATGCCATCAGCTGCGACCTCAGATTGTGGACGAGCACGCTGCGCAGGAAGTAGACGGCGCCAAAGTCGGCGAGAAGCAGGGAGGCGCCGACAAGCGCCACCATCGCCACCAGGAGGCGGCGACTCAGACCATGCAGGCGTCGCTCACGCGTCGCCATGCTCATCCAGGCGGTAGCCGAATCCGCGCACCGTGTGGATCAGCCGCGGACCGAGGGCTTCGAGCTTGCGCCGGAGATAGCTGATGTAGACGTCGAGCACGCCTTCCCCTACCTCCGCATCGAAACCCCAGACGCGTTCCAGGATCTGCTCGCGGGTCAGGACGCGACGCTGGTTGCGTAGGAAGAAGCAGAGGAGGTCGTACTCGCGCCGGGTGAGATCGAGCGGCTGGCCGGCACGCACAGCCTGCTGGCGCTCGAGGTGCACCTCGACATCGGCGAAGCTCAGAACCGGCAGCCTGTCGTCGGGCACGGGGCGCCGTGCGACGGCGCGCATGCGCATCACGAGTTCCTCGAAGGCGAAAGGCTTTGCGACATAGTCGTCGGCGCCGAGCTCGAACCCGTGCACCCGATCGGGCACACTGCCTCTGGCGGTGAGCATGATCACCATGATGCCGCGGTCCTTCAGGCGGGGCACCAGGGCGAACCCGGATCCGTCAGGCAGGTTGACATCCACCAGGGCGAGCTGGTACGTGCCATGTTCCAGTTGCGCGAGCGTATCGGCGACCGATCCGGTCACGGTGGATTCGAAACCCTCGGACGTGAGACCCAGGCGCAGAGTCGCACCCAGGGAGGGATCGTCCTCCACCACCAGGACCCGCATCGTCAGCCACCTCCGCCGCCGTTTGGCACTTATTGTAGCCGAATGGGGGGACTAGGTCAGCCGAGGTCGCGAGACCTCGCTGCGATGCGGTTGCCGCAAGGAGAACAGAGGACGGTCGGGAATTCACCGATCGTTGAATTATGCCCATGGCTGGCTGGCTGGAAGGGGAGAGGCTCTCTTGTGGGCGATGATCGTCAAGGAGTTTCAGCAGCTGCGGCGCGACCGGCGCACCCTCGCGATGATGATCGTGCTGCCTCTGATGCTGCTTGTCATCTTCGGGTACGCCGCGAGCTTCGATGTCTCCAAGGTGTCCGCCGTGGTCGTGGGCCCGGACGCCAAGGCGTTCAGCCAGCGGTTGACGAGCCCCCTGAGCCTCCGTGGCACTGAGCCGGACGGCAGCCTCGCCACGGCGCGAGCCGACCTCAAGGATGGCAAGGCGGATGTCGCCTTCGTCACGGGTGGCAAGCGCACCCTGGTCCTCATCAATGGGGCAGACCTCTTCACCGCCCGCGCTGCGCAGACGGCCGTGGCGCGCATGACGGCAGAGCAGTTGAACCCGACCAAACTCCTGGCGAAACTTGAGGCCGCCCTGCCGCCGACTGCAGGCGTCGCCCTGCCGAGCTTCCAGTCGCCCAGGGTGGAGGTACTCTACAATCCAGGACTCAAGACGGCCCTCGTGATGGTGCCGGGTCTGGCGGGCGTCATCCTCGTCTTCATCGGCACGCTGATCGCGAGCCTCGGCGTTGTGCGTGAGCGGCAGGCCGGCACGCTCGAGCAGCTCGCGGTGATGCCGCTCACGCCGTGGGACGTCCTGATCGGCAAGATCGCACCGTACTTCATCGTGGCTGCCGTGGACCTGACGCTCGTGCTCGGCGTGGGCATGTGGCTGTTCGGCGTGCCCATGCGCGGTTCGTGGCCCCTCCTGATCCTCGGCGCGCTCCTCTTCCTCTTCGTGACGCTGAGCATCGGTGTGCTGGTCTCGAGCGTCTCGCAGAACCAGGGCCAGGCGATCCAGCTCGCGATGATGACCGTCCTGCCGCAGATCCTGCTCTCGGGGCTCATCTTCCCGCTTGCGTCCATGGCCGTGGGAGTGCGGTGGATTGCCTACCTCCTGCCGCTGACCTACTTCGTCCAGATCAGCCGCGGCGTCATGCTGATGGGCCAGCCGCTCCAGGATCTCTGGCAGCCGTTCCTGTACCTCGCCGCGCTGGGCGTGGTGGTCGTCACTGCTGCGACGCTGCGCTTCCGCGGCCTCCTGAATCCATCTCCCGGCGGTGGGAGGCAGCGCCGTCGGCACGCCGGCGCTGGTAGCGCGTCATGACCTGGGGCGTGCGCGGTGTCTCTCTGCGCTACGGAGCCGTGCAGGCTCTGACGGGCATACACCTCGAGCTCCCGCCCGGCGAGGTGCGGGTGGTCGTGGGCGGGGACGGGGCGGGCAAGACCACGCTGCTCGGGATCGTCGCAGGCGCCCTGTCGCCGGAGGCAGGTGAAGTGAGCCGGCCTGTCGCTGCGCGGATCGGCTACCTGCCGGCGTCGTCGGGCATCTATCCTGACCTTTCGGTAGCGGAGAATCTCGCCTTCGCGCAGGCGGCCTACGGCGTACGCGGTCCTGCTGTCGCCGAGCGCAGCCGCCTGCTCCTCGCGCGCGCAGGACTCCTCGGAATCGAGAAGCGCCTGGGCGGCGAACTTTCGGGCGGCATGCGGCAGAAGCTCGGCGTCATCCGCGCCATGCTGCACCAGCCCGATCTTCTCATCCTCGATGAGCCGACGACTGGGGTCGATCCATTGAGTCGCCGGGATCTCTGGTGGCTGATCGCGCACGCCGCGGCCGAGGGCAGCGCAGTCCTGGTCGCCACGACCTACGTCGACGAGGCCGAGCGGGCGACGGAACTCCTGCTCCTCGACCGCGGCCACGCCGCGGCGCGGGGTGCGCCGGACGCCGTGATAGCGGCCATGCCGGGCACTCTCATGGCCGGGGACGACCCTCCGTCAGCGTCCGAGGCCGCCTTCAGCTGGCGTCGCGGCCGTCAGTGGCGCCTGTGGGCGCCTGAGGGTGCCGTGGAGGTGGCCAACGGTTGGCGGGCTATTCCGCCGGACTTGCAGGACGCCGTAACGGTTGCTCTCTTGCGCAGTGAACGTGAGGCGGCGCAGGGGGGGGCGGCGTGATGGCAGAGCCTTTGGCGGAGGTCAAGGGGGTGACGCGGCGCTTCGGCGAGGTGATCGCCGTGCGCGAAGTGAGTATCGCCTTGCGGCCGGGCGAGGTGCTGGGCCTGCTCGGCGCCAACGGGGCCGGCAAGACGACGCTCCTGCGGATGCTGCTCGGGCTCCTGCCGCCGTCGGACGGGGAGGTACGCCTGTTCGGCGCGTCGCCGTCCTTCGCTGCCCGCCGGCGCCTCGGCTACATGCCGCAGGGGCTCGGCCTCTACGAGGACCTGACTCCCGCGGAGAACCTCGCCTTCGCGCAGGCCGTCTTCGGCGGGGCCCGGACCAGCAGCCCGTCGGAGTTCCCGCCGCTGGCGGTCGGCAGGTTGCCGCTCGGCGTGCAGCGTCGCGTCGCGTTTCGGCAGGTGCTGCAGCACCACCCGCAGCTCCTGGTGCTCGACGAGCCCACATCCGGTGTGGATCCCCTGATGCGCCAGCGTCTCTGGCAGGAGGTGCGCGCGGCGGCCGATGAGGGCGCTGGCGTCCTCGTGACGACCCATCACATGGAGGAGGCGGAGAGCTGCGATCGGCTCGTCGTGATGGCTGACGGGAGTGTGGTGGCACAAGGCAGCCTCAGGGATATTCTGGCGGACAAAGAGACCCTGGTGCTCGAGACCGCCGACTGGCCGCGTGCCATGGCCCTGCTGGAAGCCGCAGGCATGGCGCCGGCACTCGTCGGCCGATCCCTGCGCCTCCCGGCCGAGGACGAGCAGAAGGCGCGCGAGGCGCTCTCCGTCATGGCGTTTCGCCTGCGGCGTACACCAACTTCCTTGGAGGAGCGGTTCGTGGAGATCGCTTCGCCCGGCCGATGAGTCTCGCGCATGGTCGGGCCGGGGCTGCAGCGCTACCTGGCGGAATCCGCACCGCGGTCTCCATCCTGAAGCCGGCCTTGCGGTCCATACCAGCGGCGCACCGGAGCTTCTATCCTTGCGGCGGCTGTGCGACGTCGCGCACGGGGGAGAGGTAGGGCTCCGCCTCCCGGCGGAACTCCTCCTGAGCCTTCGCAACCAGACCGGGCTCCGCCAACAGCCTGGCGGTAGCCAGGGCGAGGACCTCCGACGCATAGAGCATGCCGCGGCGGCCGAGGTCGCTGCCGACGGCGACGACGTTCTGCCAGGAGTGTCCGGGCGTGCCGAGCGGAGCGGTGACCGCGGTGAACTGCGCGGTGGGTACGATGTGCGACACGTCGCCGACGTCCGTTGACCCGGGCTCGGTCTCTCCGTAGCCGGAAACCGGCGCCACCGCCTCGACCAAGTCGCAGGCGTCCGGCAGGTCCAGGCCACGTCTACGCATGTGGCGCACCGCGCGTTGCAGCGTCCCCTCGGGGAAGGTGGCCTGGAGCCGCCGGGCCAGGTCGTGCTCGCCGCTGCTGTAGCGCGGTGCGCCCAGAGTCTCCATCTGCTGTTGCAGAACATCGCCCAGGGTGCGGTTCGCCCAGGTGTCGTAGCAGCCCGTGACAAGCTCCACCCGGTGGGACACGCCGGCCATCAGCGCGGCACCGCGCGCCACGTCCAGAAGGCGCAGGTGGATCGCCTCGACGTCGCCGCGCCGAGCGGCGCGCACGTAGTACCAGACCTCCGCGTGCGCAGGCACGACGTTCGGAGCGTCGCCGCCGTCCGTGATCACGTAGTGGATGCGAGCGTCGGCAGGTACGTGTTCGCGCAGGAAGTTGGCGCCGACATCCATCAGCTCGACCGCGTCCAGAGCGCTGCGGCCGTCCTCGGGGTTGGCCGCGGCATGGGCCGACCTGCCTGTGAACTGCACGCGCAGCGAATTCATCGCCTGGCTGCTGGACGCCCAGACCGCGTTGGCCGTGCCGGGATGCCACGTCAGGGCACAGTCCACATCGTCGAACAGGCCCGCCTTGGCCATGAACACCTTGCCGACCAGCGTCTCTTCCGCTGGGCAGCCGTAGAAGCGGACGGTGCCGCGCAGAGATCCGCCGCGCATGGCGTCGGCCAAGGCCATGGCGGCCGCGACGGCGGCGGTGCCGAGAAGGTTGTGCCCGCAGCCGTGGCCTGGTCCGCCGTCCACGATGGGACTTGGCTCGGCGACGCCAGGGGCCTGGCTGAGACCCGGCAAGGCGTCGTACTCGCCGAGCAGGGCGATGACCGGCCGGCCCTCGCCATAGCTCGCCACGAAGGCTGTGGGCAGGCTCTCCACCCGCTGCAGAGAGAAGCCCGCATTTGCGAGAAGGTCCATGAACGCCCGACTGCTCTCGTGCTCCTGGAGGCCGAGTTCCGGCTTGGCCCAGAGACGGTCGCCGAGATCGGTGAAGATCCCCTGGTGCTCTTGCAGGTATGCCCGAATGCTGTCCAACTTCCCCACCTTGCTTTCCCGATGCTGCTGAGACCATTCTCCAGCCAACGCGTCCTGCCTGGTCTGATGGATGAGAAAGACCGAACGGGCTGCACCGCGCCAAGCTGGCTCTGCCGGAGGCGGCGAGGGCGCACGCCGTACCAGCGGCGTGCGCCCTCGCGAAGGTCAGGGGAGGCAGGTCACTGGGTCAGCTGCCAGTCGTAGCAGTTCCAGGTCTCGACGTACCAGGGGTCGGGCTGGTAGCCGGTGAGGTCGATGGTTGCGTCGATCTCATCGGGTGTGTAGTACCAGAGCGCGGGCAGGTCCTGATGCAGGATGGCCTGCTCCTGCCTGAGCACGGTCTGGCGCGAGGACTGAACCAGCATGGTGTCCTGCTCCTTGAGGAGTTTGTCGACCGCCAGGTTCGAGTACTTGCCGTAGTTCTGCGCTCCGTTCGATTCGTAGAGCTGCTCTTCCGATGCGGCGGGATCGTAGCCTTCGGTCCATTCGAATTCGCCAAGATCCCAACCCTTGCCGGACGGGAGAACGGTGCCGAAGTACACGTTGGCCGGGTAGTCGTGGATGATCATCTTCACGCCGATCTGCTTGAACCAGTACTGGACGAGCCGCTCGGTCGCCTCACGCCACGGGTTGCCCGAGGTGGTGGCGTAGACGAGCTGCAGCGTCTTGCCGCCCTTGTGGCGGTAACCGTCGGAGCCCATCTTCCAGCCGGCGTTGTTGAGCAGGATCTTCGATTCCGCGGGATCGTAGGAGTATGGCTTCAGCTTCGGGTTGTTGGCCCAGATGATCGGAGGCTGGTCCGCGGCGGAGAGCACACCGTAACCCAGCCAGATACTCTTCAGGATGGCCTGGCGGTTGATGGCCATCTCCAGGGCGACGCGCACGTTCCTGTCGCGCAGGGTGGGGTTGCGGAAGTTGATGTCGGCGGATTCCCAGGCGGCCATCGGGGTGAAGAAGACATGCGCACCCGGGATCGCCTTGAGCTGCTTCGCCTGCTCGATCGGCGCGAAGTAGTAGGTATTGATCTGGTGCGCCTGAGCGTTCGCAAGGAGCGAGTTCTCGTCCGGGATGATCTTGAACACGATCGTGCCTTCCTTGGGCTTGGGGCCATACCAGTTCGGGTTGGCGACGACCGTGATCGAAGCGCCAGGTGTCCAGGACTGGAACGTGTACGGCCCGTCCGTCACCGTCGGGTCGTGGTTGAAGGCGGCCGTGTTGATCTCTTGGGCTGTCATCCCGTTGAAGACCGAGTAGGGGATGATGCCCGGCAGGTTGCCTGAGAAGTCGTCGATCAGGATCGCCGGGAACGGCTGCTTCAGGTCGACTTCACACACCTTCGGGCTGATCGTCTTGACGTTCGTGACGTCGTCCCAGCCGAGCCGGGTCACCGCGAGCACCGCAGGGTTCGTGACGACCTTCCAGGTCTCGTAGACGTCCTGGCAGCTCACGGGCTGGCCGTTCGTCCAGTTGGCGTTCTGCTTGATGTGGAAGGTGTAGGCGAGACCGTTCTTGGAGATGCCGCCATTCTGCACGGTCGGCACGACGGTCGCGAGGTCCGGCTCCATCACGCCCTGCGGCGTGATCATGAAGAGGTTGCGGAAGATGGCGGTGTCGACGATCTGCGAGTAGGTCATGTCCGGGCCCAGGATCGGGTTGAGGTTGCCGGGCTCCTCGTAAAGACCGTCCACGACGGTGCCGCTGCCGCTGGCGGCCGCCGCCTGTCCAGCTGGTCCGACTGCAGGTGCGGCGACGGCCAGGAGCAGCCCGGCAGCCGTCAGGGGGCCGAGCAGAGACTTCCACCACTTGTCGCGCATGGCGTGACCTCCAATCCGTTCACATTCCCTGGTCTCTCGCTGCCTGCGCCTGCACCCCTCCTTTCAACGCGTGCGCCGGATCGAAGTCGGGTCCAGGGCATCCCTAAGCCCGTCTCCGACCAGGTTCACCGCGAGGACGACGAGGAAGATCATGAGGCCCGGGAAGATGGCCAGCCAGGGCGCGCTCGTGGTGAACGACTGCGCCTGGTTGAGGAGGTATCCCCAGGAGATGTTGGGCGGCGTCAGGCCGGCGCCGAGGAAGCTCATCACCGACTCGAGGATGATCGCCTGCCCGACGAGCAGCGTCGCGTTGACGATCAGCGGGGCCATGGCGTTGGGGAAGATTTCCCGCACGATGATGCGCGCGCTGCGCATGCCCACGGCACGCGCCGCCTCGACGAAGTCCCGCTTCTTCAAGGTCAGGAACTGACTGCGCACGATGCGCGCCGGGTACATCCAGGAGGTGAGTCCGATGATCGTGATGATGCTCACCGGGGTCGGGCCGATAAGCAGCGAGAGAAGCAGGACTACGAAGAGCAGCGGCACGGACAGGCCGACGTCGGTGACCCGCATCAGCAGGGCATCCACGATGCCGCCGTAATAGCCGGAGACCGACCCGATCGCACCTCCGACCAAAACCGCGACGAGGGCGGAGAAGACGCCGATGGTCAGCGATACTCGGCCGCCGAACAGCACTTCCGTGAAGAGGTCGATGCCGAGATCGTCGGTGCCCATCGGGTGATGGAGGCTGGGTGGCGCCAGCATCGCGGAGAGGTCCGGCTGACCCAACTGGTACGGGGAAACCCAGGGAGCCAGGATAGCGGCCAGCATGATCACCAGGAGCACCAGGGCAGCCACCACAGCGATCCTGTGGTGGATGAAGCGACGAAAGACCAGGTGTGCCCAGCTTTCGAAGCGCGGAGCGGTCGGCGAGGCGGGCAGCGGAGGTTCGCGTTGTGGCAGGACGGACATCCCGGGTGCCCCCTCAGCTGTACTGGATGCGTGGATCGAGCAGCCCGTAGAGCACGTCGGCCAGGATGTTCGCGAGCACGATGACCACTGAGAGGAACGACACGATGGCCATCAGGACGGGGTAGTCGCTTTGCAGGATCGCTTGGATGAAGAGGCGCCCCATGCCCGGCCAGGAGAAGATCGTCTCGGTGATCAAGGCGCCACCGAAGAGGTAGGCGGCATCCATCACCATCACCGTCACGACGGGCAGCAGGGCGTTGCGCAGCGCATGCCGCCAGATCACACGGCGCTCGCTGAGCCCCTTGGCGCGTGCGGTGCGGATATAGTCCTGGCGGATGACGTCGAGCATCGATGAGCGGACGTAACGGCTCTCGGAGGCCAGCGTATAGAACGCCAGCACCAGCATGGGCAAGACGAGGTGCCAGAGGCGGTCCCCCAGGCTGAAGGCCGCGCCGGCCGTGGAGATCCCGCCGGCAGGAAACCAGTGCAGTTGCACCGAGAAGAGGATCAGGACCATCAGGCCGAGCCAGAACGTCGGCATCGAGAAGCCGAAGTAGCTGACGACCGTAATCGCGTAATCGCCTAAGGAGTACTGGCGGACAGCGCTGTAGACGCCGAGGAGGAACGAGAACACGACGGTGATGAGGAAGGACGACAGCATCAGTTCGAGCGTCGCCGGCAGCCTCGCCAGCATCATGGTGACCGCGGGCTGGGCGTAGACGTAGGAATAGCCGAAGTCGCCCCGCACCGCCTTGTCCAGCCAGTCTACGTATTGGGTCCACACGCCGTGGTTCAAGCCGTAGTCGATGCGGATCTGCTCGAGCATGGCCTTCGTGATGCCTGGCTGATGGACGTACATCGCCAGTGGCCCCCCAGGCATGGCGTGCATCATGAAGAAGAGCAGCAGCGAGATCAGGAAGATCACCGGCACAGCCTGCGCGAGCCGACGGACAATGAAGACTCCCATGCGCGACCCCCCTTGCGAGCGCCTAAGGATGCGTCAGGGCTAGACTGCATCGGTGGTGCAGGAACTGGCGGCACGCGGATTTCACCAGGTCGATGTGGTGAAGGGCTAATGGTAACGGATGGGAGCCCTCCGAAAGACGGAGGGCAGCGGCTCGCGGGGCCAGATGAAGACTGGTCGGGTGATTTGCTGAAGTATATGGGCCTGTCCCAGCAGTTAGACCAAGGAGCCCGAACTGGATCAGACTGGCAGGGGCTGAGCAAAGACGTGGCCCTGCCTTGTTCGGCAGGGCCACACGGCGGGCAACGATGTTGCGTTGGGCGCGACTTCCTGGCTACGGAACGGCAGGGCCCTGCCGCTGGATCGCCGCGCGGGCAAGCTCGTCGCAGCGGTTGTTCTCCTGGTTGCGCGCGTGGCCCTTGACCCAGTGGAATTGGACCTCGTGCGGCGCCTTCGCCTGCAGGAGCGCTTGCCAGAGATCCTGGTTCTCCACTGCCCCGCCCTGCGAGGTACGCCAGCCGTTCTTCTGCCAGCGGGTCAGCCAGCCCTGACGGAAGGCGTTGACGACATAGGTCGAGTCCGAGTGCACCTGCACGGTGCACGGTGTTTTGAGCGCCCGAAGCCCCTCGAGCAGCGCGGTAAGTTCCATGCGATTGTTGGTGGTGCTTTGGGCGTAGCCCGAGATTTCCCTTCGCTTTTCGCCCCAGAGCAGGACAGCTGCCCAGCCGCCCGGTCCCGGGTTGCCCGAGCATGCGCCGTCGGTGTACAGAATGACGTCCATGGTGATGACTCCTTCAGAAGATCGCGAATGGGTTCTGAGAGTTCGTCACGGCCCGGCGACCTCCCTGGCCACATGGGACATGCGAGCGTTAGCGCGCCGCCTGGCGTGTCCGCTGAGGCCTCGAGGCGGCCGCCAGCTCCCAGACGCCCCGGCCATAGGTGCCGAGCAGAAGATCGCCCGCAGGCGTCTCGGCGAACGTCGTCGTTTGCACGTTGGGCAGGGAGTGGCCGAGCGGGCGCCAGGCGGCGGAAAGTGACGGAGTCCAGTATGCGCCGTCACCCGTCGCGGCCAGGAGGCCGGTCCCGCTCGCGTAGAGGCCCAGGACGGAGAAGCCCGGCAGGTTCCCGGCAATGTTGGCCCAGGATGGCCAGGATAGATTGGCGGCCGGCGTTTCGAAGACGAAGGGGCAGTCGGGAACTGATTGCGGCATGCCGAACGCAACACTCACGAAGGCGCGATAGGGATCGGTGGGGCTTGCGACGATGTCGGTCACGAAGCTGTCGGCGTTGCCTGGACCAGCGACGGGGCACGGGGTCGTCCAGCTGCTCGGCGAGATCACGCGCCAGGTCAGGCCTGCGTTCTCGGACAGAGCGACCTGGCCGTTCTGCCAGCCGGCGTATACGACCGACGCGCTCCCTGGCGCGAATGAGATCACCGTCACAGGGCCGCCGCCGCGCAGGTCCGTCACCCTGCGCCAGGCGCCGCCGTCGCGCGTCGAGCGGAAGATCTGCCGCCCACCGGCGAGGAGGACCTGCCGCCGCAGGGGGTTCACGGCGAAGGCCGTGACGCCTGTCGCCCCGACCGGTGGCTGCGGCGACCCCCAGTGCCGGCCGCTGCTCTCGGAACGCTGGAGCGAGCCGTCCGCCTCACCCAGCAGCACAGGGGGATTGCCGGCGCCGAAGGCGTTCCAGGCCCCGTCACCGCCGATGAGCGATGTCCAACGCCCCGTGTGCATGTTGTAGACGGCAGTGCCGTTGTCCTGGAAGCCCGCGAGCACCCGGTTGCCTGAAGGGGAGACGGCCATTGCCGGATAGACCTCGGTGATAGAGAGGTTGGTGTTGAGGTCCTGCACGGTGCTCTGGGGCGTCAGGCGGTATACGCCGCCGTCATTGCCGATGTAAAGTCCTTGGGCGGTGAAGAGCAGGGCGTGCTGATCCGTGTGCAGGTAGAAGTCCTGCGTCATATCGGTCCAGCTGGCGCCGCCGTTTCTTGTCACCAGGAGCTCGACGCCACCTGCGAAGAGTTCCCGCGGGTCTCTGGGCGCGACGGCGAGGACCTGGTCGTAGTCCCCCTGCGCCTGCGGAGGCGACGTATCCGGCTCGCGCAGGAAGTCCGGGGTCCCCGGGATCTGCCTGAAGCTTCTCCCACCGTCATGTGTGACGTAGAGCCCCATGAGGCAGTCCGTACAGCGCCGGCTGAGCGTGGCCATGCTGACGTAGATGGTCTCAGGATCGCTCGGCGCGACGGCAAGCGCGACGCGTCCGATGCGCGAGCTCTTGTGGGGAAGGCCGTTTTTCAGCACGCGCCATGTCCGGCCGAGATCGGTCGAGGCCTCCACCCCGATGCCTTCGACACCGGCGAGAAGCTCACGCGGCTGTCCTGGTACCCACACGAGGTCGGTTGTGGCCATGCCCAGGACGAGACGCCAGGTGCGCCCGCCGTTGTCCGAACGTTCGACACCGAGATCACCGGCGGCGAAGAGGAGCTTTGGATCGCTGGGGTCGAGCAGGATGGAAGAGAGATAGTGCCCATAGAAGACCTTCTGGCCGAGGAGCTGCCAGGTCTGGCCACCGTTCGAACTGCGCAGGATGCCATCGGAAAAAAAGCAGTCGCCGCAATCGTCGTTCTCGCCCGTACCGGCATAGATCACCTCAGGCTTGGCCTGAATGGCCAGGGCACCGATCGCCATGTCAGGCACGTGATCGGTGAGCGGACGCCAGGACCTGCCTCCGGTGGCGGTCACCCAGACGCCACCGCCCGCCGCTCCGGCGTAGAGCTTGCCGTCCGCGGACGCCAGTGCAGTGATGCGTCCACTCTCGTTGCCGGCGTAGGGATCGTGCAGAACGGGCGCTGGGCCGAGTGGACGCCAGAACCCTCCCCCCGGGATGACGGGCGACGAGACAGGTGCGATCGCTGCGGAAAACACGAGAGAAGCGGCAGCCAAAATCAGCGCGAGGGTGCCGAGCCAAGCGGCGATAGCCCGGGGCAAGTCGTTCCCTCCCAGGGTGGGCGGTGATGATGACCGGTTTCAAGCCTTTCGGGGCACGTTCGAACGGTTCCTGCGGATGCCTTCTGAAGTCGGCGCGATGACATTCTGGCCGATGCAGCGTGCGTAACGTGCACCCGCCGGCAGGTGGCGGCGGGCACGTGGGCGAAGCCGCCCGCACATCCGCCGTGGGAGTTGGGGAACTGTGCGCTGTGGCGCCTGGATCGAAGCGGCGAGCCGACTGGATCGGGAGGACGACATCAAGGACCTGCGGCGGGAGTTCGTGCTGCCAAAAGCCGTGATCTATCTCGACGGCAACTCACTCGGCCCCCTGACGCACCGGGGTCTCAAGCATCTCGAGCGGACGATTGCAGAGTGGCGGCGGCTTGGGGTTTTGGGCTGGCAGAGCGGCGAGGTACCTTGGTTCCACCTGGCCGAGACGATCGGCGCCATGCTGGCTGACGTGGTGGGCGCCGAGCCCGAGGAAGTCATCGCTACCGGCCAGACCACGCTGAATCTGCATCAGGTTCTTGCAACCTTCTACCGGCCTACTCCGGAGCGGCATGTCATAGTCGCCGACGCGCTGGCCTTCCCGAGCGATCTCTATGCCATCACGAGCCACCTCGCGCGGCATGGTCTCGATGCGCAGGAGAGCCTGCGCCTCATCAGGAGCCGCGACGGCTACACGCTCGCCGACGAGGACGTCCGAGCGGCGCTCGCAAGCGACGTTGCCCTTGCCGTGCTGCCAGGCGTGCTCTTTGGGTCGGGACAGGCTCTCAGGGTGGCGCAGGTGACCGCGGCCGCGCATGCCAGCGGCGCTCTCGTCGCCTGGGACCTTTCGCATGCCGTCGGAGCCGTTCCCCTCGCGCTGCATCAGGACGAAGTGGATGTTGCCTTCTTCTGCACCTACAAGTACCTCTGTGGGGGTCCAGGCGCGATTGGCGGCCTGTTCGTCCACCAGAGGCACCTGCCGGTCCGGCCGGGCATGGCGGGATGGTTTGGCAGCGACAAAGCAAGACAGTTCGACATGGGTGCAGAGCTGGCGCCGTCCCAGGGAGCGGGAGCCCTGCAGGTGGGCACACCGCCTCTCCTGTCCGCGGCGCCGCTCATCGGCAGCCTTGAGATCTATCGCGAGGTGGGCATGGTGAAGGTGCGGGAGCGGTCCCTGCGGCAGACCGCGTTCCTTGCGCAGATGGCTGCCGATGTGCTGGCTGACCACGGTTTTCGCGTCGTGACGCCCAGCACGCCGCAGGCGCGCGGCGGGCACGTTGCGCTGGCGCACCCCGAGGCGGCGCGACTCAGCCGGGCGCTCAAGGACCGGGGCGTGGTGCCCGACTTCCGCCCGCCGGACATCGTGCGGCTGGGACCTCATCCGCTCTACACGACGTTCGAGGAGATCGCACGGGCGCTCTCGGTTCTGTGCGGCATCGTGCGTGACGGAGCGCATCTCGCCTATCCGGAGGGCAGGGAGGAGATAGGCTGAAGTTCGACCGCCTTCGACAGACCCTCAGGGCAGCGTCGACCCTGATCGCCGCCAAGCGACAGGGCAAAGAGAGGGCACCGGACCCGAGGTCCGGTGCCCTGC
>JAJYNV010000127.1 GCA_021786135.1 Bacillota bacterium | reverse complement strand
CTGGAAGGCACGCAAATAGATTAGATCAAGTGCGAGCACAAGCGTAGCGAAGAAGAACACCATGACGGCAATGAACATCTGCGGCGTAATGTTCATGCCTGTGTCCGTGAAAACGACTGGATGGATGCTCCGCCACCACCGCACGCTCAGGTAGACGATCGGCACATCGACAAAGATGATCAGCGCGTACACGGCGCTGTACACCCGGCGTTTGGTCTCGTCATCCATGGCCTGGCGCAGCAGGAGATATCCGATATAGAGGAACCACATGATGGCCGTCGTCGTCAGGCGGGGGTCCCACGTCCAGAAGGCGCCCCAGGCGACGCGCGCCCAGAGCATGCCGGACGCCAGGGTGGCCGTCGTCATGAGAATACCGACTTCTGCCGACGCCTGGGCAAAGCGGTCGGTCTCCATCTTGCCCTTGCGGCGCATCAGCACCAGGAGGGAAAGGACGAAGTTCGCGGTCATGGCCAGAAGCGCTGTCCACGCCATGCCAAGGTGGATGTAGAAGATGCGGTAGGAAACACCGAGCGCGCGTACGTCCGGGACCCAGATCAGCGCAAGATAGAGCCCCACCACCCAGAGCGGCAGCGAGAGCCAGCGCACGTAGCGCATGTCCTACACCTCCGTCAGATACTCGAAAAGAAGCAGCGGAACCAAAGTGAAGATGCCGTCGAATGCGGCCATCAGCCAGAGCCAACTCCCCAGCTGTGATGGATTCTTGCCATAGAGGGCGTTGGTCGCGTTCACAGCGCCCAGCAGGAGTGGCGAGGTGAACGGTAGCAGGAGCGCCGGGAGCAGCAACTCGCGTAGACGCGTCTGCACCGTAAGGGCGCCCATCGCGCTGCCCGCTGCCGCGAAGCCCACGACACCGAGCACGAGCGTCCAGAGGAAGAGCCACGTGGCATGAGGCAGCGCGACTCCGAGCAGGAGCGAGAAGGCTGGGGTGAGGACTGCGGTGAGCACGAGGGTGAGGAGGATGTTGAGCGCCAGCTTCGAGAGGAAGATGGCACCGCGATCGATGGGGGCCATCAGCAGTTGCTGACCAGCCTCCGCTTCCACGCCGAACGCTCTCCCTACGGCGAGGAAACTCGAGAAGAAGATGCCGAGCCAGAGAAGCCCAGGAAACATCGGCCGCAGCACCTGCTGCCCGCCATCAAAGGCGAAGCCGTAGAGCATCGCGATGATAAGGCCGAAGATGGCCGCAGGCAGGAGAAGTTCTCGTCCGCGCAATTCCAGGCTGAGATCTTTCCAAAACAGCCAAACGGCCGCCCTCAGCAAAGTCCCCCGCCTCCGAGCGCTTCCCCCAAGACCTGCTCAAACGTGGCGCGCGGCGTGTCGGCGATCGGCGCCATGTACGACACCCGGCCCCTGCTCAGGACCATGACATCCGTTGCCAAGCCGAGCGCCCGCTCGGTCTCGTGCGTCGCCAGCAGAGCCGCCCCGCCCGCGGCGCAATGCTCCCTCACGAGGCGGTCAAGAAGCTCCTGTCCCCTGCGGTCCAGGCTCTGGTGCGGTTCATCGAGCAGCAGGAGCTCGGGCCGGTGCATCAGCGTCCTGGCGAGGCCGAGCCGCTGTCGCATGCCGGCGGAGTAACTGCGTACAAGGGTATGCCGGAACGGTGCGAGCCCCACTCGGCGCAGTTCCTCGACTGCGCGCTCCTTCACGTCCTGGAGCCTGTAGAGGCGTGCATGGAGCAGAAGGTTCTCGTACCCGGTGAGACCAAGAAATACACCCGGGTCGTGCCCAAGGTAGCCCAGGCGGCGTCGCAGCGCAAGGTCGTCCACCGCTGCCTCGCCACCGAAGAGACTGAGGCTGCCAGCGGTAGGCGTGCGCTGCAGGGAGAGAAGGCTCAGGAGCGACGTCTTGCCGGCGCCATTGGCGCCAAAGAGGGCGAGGCAGCGGCCCGCACCCAAAGTGAACGACACGCCGCGCAGTACGCGGCGGTCGCCAAGTTGCAGCCTGAGATCCCGCGCCTCAAGCATGGGCGCGCCAGCGCAGCCGTCGCAACATGACATAGCCCACGACCGCGACGGGTACCACCCAGAGCCAAGGCAACGCGCTTTGCCATGGGCTTCCGGTCGATTGCTGCTGATACTGCAGGTTCAGCAGCAGGTCGCTTCCGATGCCCTTGGCGCTATAGACAGCGTAGTCGCTTCCATCCCACACGGTGGGCGGCGCAGGCGAAAACTTCTGGTTCAGAATGACGGGCAGGGTCAGACCCTTGCCGACCAGGATCCAGAGGACGCCGACCTTGGTCGGGAACGCCCAGTGCAGCGAAAGGCCGCTCTTCGGCATGCGCACGTAGAACTTGACCTGCGCCGACCCGACACCCGCCGGCACCGTGAAGCGCCCTTGCACAAGAGCCGCGAGACCGGCCGGCACGCTTGCGTTGTAGGCCCCCGGCCAGATGGCGAAGACGCCCTTGCCCGGCTGCGACACAGTCTCCGTCACCGATATGGTGTTGTTCCCGGCGCGGTCGAGTACCGCCATGGCAAACGGTTCCTGCGGAGCGGACGCCGCAACCGGCAGAGCATAAAGCAAGGTCAGGCCCAGTCCGGCAGCTGCCAGAAGAAGCCTAACTCTGCTTGGCATGCTTGACGCCCGCCTGAATCGGCGTGGCGGGCTGGTAATGCGATGGGCACTTCATGAGAAGACTTTGCGCCACAAAGGTGCCACCGGCGTCGAGGCGACCATCGGCGATGGCCTGCACGTCAGGCGCGCCGAAGGTATCGGGCTCGACACCGTGATAGACCACGCGCACCGTCTGTCCGCCCCCGCGCATCAGAAAGCTAAGGTAATTGCGCTGGGGGTCGTATACAACGGTCTTGCCGATCACCGTCCCGGCCACACGCACTTCGGATGTGCCGAGGAGCGCACGCTGGGAAGCGAGCTGCGGTACCGTCAGATAGTACTCCGTGAAGTGTCTCAGCCCGTTGACCATGAGGAAGGCGAGCGCGGCGACGACGACGCCAGCCGCGATCCAGAGTCGTGCCTTGCGCCGCATGTACT
>JAJYNV010000325.1 GCA_021786135.1 Bacillota bacterium | reverse complement strand
GCGGACGCCGAGGTGATTCTCTACGAGCACCTGCAGGTTGCCGATGCAGCGAAGCTGCGGCAGATCGAGGCTGGCCGCCTCGGGCAGGTCAAGCCAGCGTCCCAGGCCGAGACGCAGGTCGGCCACGGCAGAGGCCCCCCTTGCCCACCGTCTCGCATGGAGGGTATGCCGGGCCACGCTCCGCCATGTCCTGGCGGGTCCCTTGCCGGAACCTCTAGAATAGAGGACATGGCGACTGAGCCGAAATCGTCCATGGGAGTGACGACCTTGCAGAAGTTTCCGCCGATCGCTTCCGTTGCCGCCAAGGGCCCGCTCGGCGTTGTGCAGCTGCCCCGCCTCTGGAGCAAGGTGCTTCTGGATCAGAAGGGTCTCCTGGCGGACGGCTACTACCCCTGCGGTCAGGGTTTCGACAAGGTGGTGCTGGAGGGCCTCGGCCTCGACCGCGAAGAGGTGCTCCAGTATCTCACCTCCGAAATGCCCACCTACGCCCAGTTCGAGTCCTGGGTGGTCGGGAAGCTCGGCGGCCTCGTGCCGCAGGAGAAGATCGACAAGGTGAACGAGTACATCCTCGGTCGCGAGTTCCCGCAGGAGCGCGCCGAGACCATCCTCGCGAACAGCGGCTTCCCCAAGGAGACCCCCATCACACACGGCGCCGTGCTGAACCAGCTCGACGACTGGCAGGAGTTCCACCGCTACCTGACCCAGGGCTGACAGGACTGCAGGGAGGGCGGTACCGCCGTGGTGGCGATGCGCCCATAGAGCGGCGCCTCCGATCTGCGCCGCAGGCAGGAGCTCTCGAGCCAGAGCCGGTCCCCCTGACGGCGCTTTCATGTCGGCGATCTGGCCTGGGGTCGCCTCCAACGTCGGGCGGCACCCCTGCGGCTCTGCGAGGGACTCCGCTTCCGCCCGGCCGCCCCAGCGCGACGCTGCGCGAGGGCGAGGCCCGCTAGGAGGACAACGATGATCAAGTGGCGGGGAGCCAGCTTTCAAGACCGGAGCTTCCGAACGGAAGACCTCTGCGGCGCCATGCTCGACGATTGCCAGTTCGAGCGTTGCGACTTCGCGAGCACGCGCTGGACGGAAGCCGCGCTCCGCGACTGCAGCTTCAGCGCTTGCGCCTTCCGGGGCACCGACCTGAGCGGCATCGACGCCAGCGCATGCTCCTTCCTCAACTGCGACTTCCGCGGCGCGACGGCGCTCCTGGGCGGCGTCCTGCGGGAGTGCCGCATGACGGGGAGCTCCTTCGCCGAGGCAGATCTCCCCGGCCTCGAAATCGCCGGCGGCGACTGGTCGCTGACATCGCTCGCCGGCCTCGACCTGCGCCAGAGGCATCTTGGCGCCCTGCGCCTCAGGGAGGCGGACCTCGCGCGCTGCAACCTCACGAAAGCGGACCTTCGGGGCGCGGACCTGCGCCAGGCGCTCCTCGCCGGTGCGAAGCTGCGTGGCGCCGACCTGCGCGGCGCGAACCTCGAGGGCGTAGATCTGAGCGGCCTCGATCTGCACGGCGTCCGGCTCGATCTCGACGGAGCCGCCGCGCTCGCCCGCTCCCTCGGCGCCATCCTCGACTAGCGGCCCGCGCGGGCGCCGTCCCCTGACAAGACCCAGGACTGCCGCTCGCGGCCGAGGCCGCCAGCGGCAGTCTTTACATGTCATCAGGCCGCGGCGGAGGTGTGGACGGGTCTCGTCAACGCCTGGTGGCGAGTACCACCTCGTAGACGGTACGCCAGGAAACCTCGCCGCCGTAGTGGCTCTCGACCAGCTCCGCGAGATCCGCGAGGAAACCAGCGCGGGGCGCGCCATCGAGGCCGAGGATGAGCGAATCGGTCTGCAGCAGGCCGATATACGACTCGGTCGTGTACCGCCTCGTCGCGTCGAAGCGGTGCCGCTCCACCGAGGCGTACTCCGGCCGGGCGTCGAGTTCTTGATACATGGCCGGCAGATCGTCCGGCGACGGCGGCAGCCACAGGGGATCATCGCCGAGTCCCCAGCGGACGTAGCACCGGCTCGTATCGCGGAAGAAGCCGGGATTGCCGTCCAGCACGTGATGCGGGTGCACCAGAGCCAGAACCCCTCCGCTGCGCAGCGCCTGTGCCGCCTTGGTGGAACGCACGTCGGGGTCTAGCCAGTGGAACGCGGTCGCGCAGACGACGGCGTCGAACGGGCTCTCTGGCAGGGGCCAGGTCTCGAACGTCGCCACCTCGACCTGCACGCCAGGAAAGCGGGCCAAGTTGCGCCGCGCGATCGCGGCGAGGTCCGCTCCCATCTCAACGGCGGTCAACTGTGCCCCGCTAGCGGCGAGCGGTACGCTGAGCTGTCCCGTTCCGCAGCCGATCTCAAGGACCCTGCGTCCGGATGCGATGTGCGCCTGCGCCACGACATCCGCCACTACCACGTCCGGGTAGGCAAGGCGATACGCCGCGTAGAGCTCCGCCACAGTGTTGAACGACTCGCGCCTGCGGCGCGGATCCATGTCGGGCATCGAATCCCCCCTGGCCGCGGCATGGCTCCTTGTCCAAGAAAAAGGGGCCGGCCGCACGACCGGACCCCTCGCTCTATCCGCCCAGAAGCCGCTTCGCCGTCTCCTGCACCAGCCGACCGTCGGCCCTGCCGCGCAGCGCCTGCATCACGGGCCCCATCACCTTGCCGATGTCGCGCATGCCCTGCGCGCCCGAGGCAGCGATCTGGGCGCGCAGGGCCTCCTCGACCTCCTCGGGGCTCGCCTGCTGCGGCAGGTACTCCTGCAGCCAGCGGATCTCCTGGCGCATCTTCTCGACGAGGTCCCCGCGCCCGCCCCGCTCGTAGTCGGGCAGGACGTCCTGGCGCGAGCGCACCTCGCGGGCGAGCACATCGACGACTTCCTCGTCCGTCAACTCGCGCCGCAGTTCGATCTCCCGGTTCTTCACGGCCGCCATCGCGACGCGAAGCACGGAGAGGCGGGCCTTGCCCGCCTCCCGCGCCTTGAGCGCCGTGCGCATGTCATCGTTCAGACGTTCCCTGAGCACGAAGCTCCCTCCA